>NZ_FYAW01000023.1:0-1170 GCF_900185735.1 Stappia sp. P2PMeth1
GGCCGGGGTTGTTTGTTTGCATTGGTGGTAGAGTTTGGGTGGTCTCCCGGACACACCCGTCCGGGAGACCAGCGGCCGGCGACCGTGCCGGGGTCGGGTTTGCACCCGTAGTCATCAAGGTTCCCGGCCGCTTCCTTTTCCCGCTTGGAGAGTTGATTGGGCCTCTGGCCAACACCACGCCCGCAAACAATCCGAAGCACGATCAGGATACCAGTCCCATGACCAGACTCAAGGACGCTCCCGACCGGGTGCTTGGCATCGATGTCGGCAAGGCAACGCTCACCGTCTTCGACAGCCGGGCCGGCACGCTTTCGGTCATCGACAACACGGCTCCCGCCATCAAGGCACTGTGCGAAGACCTTGGCCCCGACACGCTCGTCGTCTGCGAGCCGACCGGCGGCCATGAAGCCCTGCTGCTGGCAGAGCTCGCGGCCGCAGGCATCGCCTGCCACCGGGCCGACACCCTCAAGGTCAAGGCTTTCCTGCGCTCCTTCGGCACTCTCGCCAAGACCGATGCCATCGATGCCCGCGCCCTGGCCCGCTATGCCCAGGAGCGCTGGCAGCTCCTCGTCCCGTTCGCCCTGTCGCAGGCCAGGCAGGCCGAGTTGGCCGCCCTCGTCGCCCGCCGCAAGGATCTCGTCGATCTCAAGGTGGCGGAGACCAACCGTCTCAAGGCGCCGGGAATGGCGCAGGTGCGGGCGTCCTGCAAGGTGGTCCTGCGCTGCCTGCAAGGCCAGATCGCCCGGATCGATGCCGCCATCGAAGCCGTGCTGGCCAAGAGCCCGTCCTTGGCCCGGCGCATCGCCGTGTCCCGCTCGCTGCCGGGCGTCGGGCCGCGCACCGCCATAACCCTCGCCGCCATGATGCCCGAACTCGGCAGCCTCACACGCCGGCAGGCGGCCTCGCTGGCAGGCGTCGCCCCGCATCCCAGGGACAGCGGCACCCTAAAGGGCTACCGGCGAATGCGCGGCGGACGGACCACCATACGACCCGTCCTGTTCATGGCAGCGCTCGCCGCAAGCCGCGCCAAGGGCGAGCTGCGCCTGTTCTATCAACGGCTTGTCCAGAACGGAAAGAAGCCAATCGTCGCCATCGCCGCTCTCATGAGAAAGATCGTCGTCATCCTCAATGCAAGGCTCAGAGATCAGATCCAACAACAGAGTTGATGAC
>NZ_FYAW01000039.1:0-13806 GCF_900185735.1 Stappia sp. P2PMeth1
CGCAGCCGCCGCGGCTCGCCGCCGGCGGGCAGGGGGCCGAGCCCGTCGATCGGCTCGCCCATGGCGTTGACGACGCGCCCGAGCCAGGCCTCGCACGGATGGGCAAGGCTCGCGCGCGCCATCAGCACGGCGCGGCAGCCGAGCCGCACGCCCTCCAGCCCGGCAAAGGGCATGCACAGCGCCCGCTCGTCGCGGAAGCCGACCACCTCGGCCGGCACGGCCGGGCCGTTCTCCCCGCTCTCCACGGCCAGCACGGCGCCGACGCTCATTTCGTGCACGGGGCCGGCGACCTCGACCAGCAGACCCTGCACGGCGACCACCCGTCCGTAGATCTCGGCGGGCATCAGGGCTTCGAGTTCGGCGAAGAGCGGGTCCATCTGATCCTCAAGGCTCGGTAAAGAAGGTCCCGAAAAGCCAGGATACGGTAACCTATCATTTACGAGTTTGGTTAATCTTAGTCACGAGGGTTCATGGATGGTGAGCCATCCTGGGTCCCGCGTTCGGCGTAGAGGTTGAGTCACCTGAGTCGTTTGCCGCGGCTTCTTAATGTGACACTTGAAGATTTTATGGAAAGGATTTCCATTGAATTTTCAAGCATTTGGAAAAGTTTTCCAAACTGGCCTCATCGGCGCTTGCAGGTGTGAATCAGAATTTGTTAACCATTGTCTCACACAGTGAGTCGAGGTTAACCGCAGTCCTTAGCACCGGGAGCGTATCGGCCGGCGCGGCTTGCCCAGGATAGGCAGACATAGGGGATTGGCATGCGTGTCCTGTTGATCGAGGATGACAGCGCCACGGCGCAGAGCATCGAGCTGATGCTCAAGTCCGAGAATTTCAACGTCTATACGACGGATCTTGGCGAGGAAGGCATCGACCTCGGCAAGCTTTACGATTACGACATCATCATGTTGGACCTCAACCTGCCCGACATGTCGGGCTACGAGGTCTTGCGGACGCTGCGCGTGTCCAAGGTGAAGACGCCGATCCTGATCCTGTCCGGCCTTGCCGGCATCGAGGACAAGGTGCGCGGTCTCGGCTTCGGCGCCGACGACTACATGACCAAGCCGTTCCACAAGGACGAACTGGTCGCGCGCATCCATGCGATCGTGCGCCGCTCGAAGGGTCATGCCCAGTCGGTCATCACCACGGGCGACCTGGTCGTCAATCTCGATACCAAGACGGTCGAGGTTTCGGGCCAGCGCGTGCATCTGACCGGCAAGGAATACCAGATGCTGGAGCTGCTCTCCCTGCGCAAGGGGACGACGCTCACCAAGGAGATGTTCCTCAACCATCTCTATGGCGGCATGGACGAGCCGGAGCTGAAGATCATCGACGTGTTCATCTGCAAGCTGCGCAAGAAGCTGGCGGCCGCCACGTCGGGCAAGAACTATATCGAGACCGTCTGGGGCCGTGGCTATGTGCTGCGCGAGCCGGAAGAGAAGGCGGCCTGAGCCGGCCTCTCCCGCATCCGAGGTTTCGAGATGTGATCGAAGGCTCCGCCGTCCGGCGGGGCCTTCGTCGTTTTAAGGCCGGCCGGCAAGAGGACGCATATGCAAGGCGGGATCGGCAGTCCGGAACAGGCGCAGGCGGTTCTCGCCCTCCTGCAGGCGGAGGCCGACATGCCGCTCGCCGGGCTCTACCTGCACGGTTCGGCCGTTGCCGGAGGCTTGCGTCCGCATAGCGACCTCGATCTCCTCGCCGTCGTCGACCACCCGCCGGACGCGCCGGCGCGCCGCCGGCTGCTCAAGGCGCTGCTGCGGATCTCGGCGCCATATCCGGCCCCCGTCGGCGGGCCGCGCTGCATCGAGTTGATGGTGTTCGACCGCTCGGCCCTTGCCCGCCCCTCCGCCGCGATGGAGAGCACTTTCGTCTATGGCGAGTGGCTGCGCGCGGGCTTCGAAGCGGGTGAGCTGCCGCAGCCGTTCGCCGATCCCGAGCACACGCTGGTTCTGGCGCAGGCGCGCCGGCAGGCCGTGCCGATTGCCGGGCCAGATGCTACCGACCTGCTGCCGGAGATCGGCGCCGGGCAGGTCCGCGAGGCGATGCGCCGGCTGCTGCCGGGACTGGTCGAAGGGCTGGACGGGGATGCGCGCAACGTGCTGCTGACGCTGGCGCGCATGTGGTGGACGGCCGGCACCGGCGCCTTCCTGTCCAAGGACGAGGCGGCGGAAAAGGCCGCCGATGCCCTCGGCGGGCGCACGGGCGAGGTGCTTTGCGCCGCGCGCCGGGCCTATCTCGGCCTTGCCGGCGACGGCGAACTCGCCCCGCCCGCGCTCCTGCGCGAGGTCGCCGGGCATCTTTCCCGCGAGATCGAGGCCCGGCTGTAGCGCTGCCGCGCCTCACAACCCCCAGGCGGCGCGGAAGCGCTCGCGGATCCCGGCAAGGCGGGCGCGCGGCTCGTTGGCGAAGACGAGGCGCAGGTAGCGCCCGGCCCGGTCCGGCGCGCCCCAGCCGGTCATCGCGGTGGCGGCGATCCGGCCCTTGTCGAGCAGCAGCGCCGAGGCCCGCTCCGGCGGCAGGCCGAGCGCGGCCGTGTCGATCAGCAGCGACCAGCCGCCATCGGGCCTGACGCAAGGAAGATCGGCAAGCTCGGTGAGGATCAGGTCGCGCCTTGCGCGCCAGCGGGCGGTCGCCTGCGCCACCCCGTCGTCATTGGTCGTCAGCGCGGCGGCGGCGCCCGGCATGCCGATGCCGACCTGGCAGACGACGTTGGACAGGCTGACAAGGCCGACATCGTTCATCAGCTCGCGCGGGCCGACGATCCAGCCGACGCGCCAGCCGATCATCCGGTATTCCTTGGAGACGCTGCCGACGGTGACGGTGCGTTCGCGCATGTCCGGAAACTGCAGCGGATGCAGAACCGGCGCATCGGTATAGAGGATGCGCTCCATTGCCGCATCGTGCAGCAGCCAGGCGCCCGTCTGGCGCACCAGATCGCAGATCGCCTGCCATTCCTCAAGAGTGTGGACGATGCCCGACGGCATCGACGGGCTCATGGTCAGCACCGCGCGCGTCTTGTGCGAGCGGGCGGCGGCCAGCGCCTCAAGGTCCAGCCGCCAGCCGCCCTCCGCTACCTTCAAGGGCACCAGGCGCGGCACGCCGCCGGCCAGGCGGATGCGGTTGAGCAGGCCGGCATAGGCCGGATCGGTGATGATCACCTCGTCGCCCGGCTCCAGGATCGCCAGCAGCACGTTGAGAATGCCGGAGAGGCCGCCGGCCGAGACGATGCACTCCGCTTCCGGATCGAAAGCGACGCCCGTGCCGGCCTTGATCCGGGCGACGGCCGCCTCGCGCAAGGCGTGGATGCCGAGGAACGGCAGGTAGCTGTTGGCCGCGTCCGCATCGACCGCGGCGCGGGTCGCCTCCAGCGCGGCGCGCGGCGGGGCGATATCCGTGTCGAGGTTCTCCAGCCGCAGCATGTCCGGATCATCGAGCGCGTCGGCGGCATTGCCCATCTTGTCGACATTGATGCCGGGGATGTGGCGCAGGCGAGAAACTGTCATACGATTCTCCATATTGGATCCAATTAAAGATATTGAATGCAGAACTTGCCGGGCTATGTCAATTGTCGAAGGCGGGGAATCAGGGTGGGTCGCGGCGACGCGCGCGGTCAGCCCTTTGCTGCGGGCACGAGGACGGACAGACGGGTCATGACGGCGAGCGGATCGGGCGACAGCGGGCAGGGGATGCGAGCAGCGGGCGCCAAGGGCCGCGACCAGACGCAGTCCGTCGCCGACCGGCTGCGTGCGCGGATCATTTCCGGGGAACTCGCCGCCGGCCAGCCGCTGCGCCAGGAGACGATTGCCGAGGCTTACGGCGTCAGCCGCATGCCGGTGCGCGAGGCGCTGCGCCTGCTGCAGGCGGAAGGCTTCGTGGAGATGGTTCGCAATCGCGGCGCCAGCGTTGCCGCCATCGACGCGCGCGATCTTGCCGAGATCCACGAGATGCGGGTGCTGGCCGAGTGTCTTGCCCTGCGCCACGCGATCCCCGAACTCACCGAGAGCCGGATCGACCGGGCGGAAAGCATCCAGGGCGAATTGGAAACCGCGCCCATCGAGGCGTTCGGCGCGCTCAACAAGCGTTTCCACATGACGCTGTACGAGGCCTGCGGCCGGCCGCGCCTGCTCGCGCATATCTCATTGCTGCACGATGCGGCGGACCGCTACCTGCGCATCGCCATCCGCCAGCTCGACTACGCGGTGCGCTCCGACCGCGAGCACCGCGAACTCCTCGCCGCCTGCCGCCGCCGCGATGCGCAGGCCGCGCAGGAGATCCTGCGCACCCATATCGAGGAAGCCGGCAAGGCCTTGCTGGGGGCGTTGCCGGGGTAGGGGGTTGTGTTCGAGAGAGGCACCACATACTCACGCCGCACGCTGCTGATCTGCTCTTCCGCAAACAGTTTCCGCTCGATCCACCCGTCCTTGAATCGAGGTCAGACTCTAACTCCAAGCGGAGGGGAAACGCAGTGGCCGACCACGCCGCGGGTAGTTTCCCTGGGCTTCTCGCGGTCACCATCAAGAGAGCTATCCTTGATGGTGGCGAGGCAACTGAAAAAGGAAGTGGAGCGCAGAGACGCTCCGTTCAATATCGACTGAAAACTCCCCCGCCATTCGTGGCGGGGTTTCTGATAGGAAGCGATGCTACATCGGCTGACAGCCACTCGCGGTACGGGTCCACGTGCGTATCGCGAGAGTCCTCCAACCCCTCGGCCGACTTGTGCTATCTCTCGCGAAGGTGATTGACCGCACTGGAGAGGGAAAGATTGCGACGTTCTCTCCTTCCTTAACGAATATCCAGTTACCCACGCTGCCGTTCAAATCTGTGGGCCGATAGTGATATCCATGCCCAAGCTCGTTAGTTGCCCGTCTCTTCGCCTCTAAACACTGATCAGACTTGAGAGTGATACTGACGACACGATCATTCTGGATAGTAATATCACTCCAAGGGCTCACGTTGGGCCGCAAAGCTTCAAAAGCCTGTCTCTTAGCGGTTTCCTCGGCCTGCTTTCGCGCCTTTGCGGCAGCATCGCGTTGGGCCTGTGCCATGTCTATTTTCGCGAAGCTGCAATCGGTAACCTTTACATCTGGGTTGCAGTACCCCTGACGCGTTTGCTGGCGCGAGTCGACAATCCATCCGTTATCAGTAAGTCGAAATACTATCGTTCCCTCGGTGATAAACGTTGAGCCGGCGGGGATCGGAGTAAAGTTGGTCGCGCCATACTCTCCGAAGCCGCCCTTGTTCCGCCCCTTTTGTATGCCCGAGCCCTGCCAACCTCCAGTGCGCCAAATGTATCCGTCTACCATCTTTGTAGAGGCTCGATAAAAGAGCCTGTAACCCTTCACTCCTTGTACGACGAGTTTCTCGCCATTTATTTTTTCATACGAAACAATCTGACCGAGATCCCGATGATCTGCCTCGACGGCTTGTCTAGCCTCTCGTTCGCGTGGCTCGTCCGACGAACATCCAGCCATTAGCGCAGCAGTTCCAGCGACACAGAACAGCCTTAGCGTCGGGAAAAATTTATCGGGCCTGAGCGCCATTACTCCCCCCTTTTGGCAACGCCTAGAAAAATTAGCACTTCTTCGGGCGTTCTGGAAGCAAGTATTCGCGTGGTACAATTTCTCTGAAGTGGCCGGTGCGCTATTCGCTCCACTCACCAAATGAGCAGCGGCCAGCAGCAATTGGATTCGCTAGGGCCGGTGCAAATCCGGCAGGACTAGATCTCGGCGGGCGCTTTTCTACAAAGCCCGCGCCAACGATGTGGTGTGCTCGATGGTGATCGGATTCCCAGAGAGTTCGCTGCCACGCGATTACCAACTCAGGAAAGTTCGTTGTCTCCCCCCCCTACCGCTCCAACCCGCCCGTCAGCGTCATCGCCTGGCGGCGGAGATAGTGCATCAGGTCGTCGGCGCGGGCGCGGGCGAGGGCGACGTCGCCAGAGGCGATGGCCTGCATCAGTTCCATATGGTGCCAGGCGGCGGAGTTGAGGTCGCTCTCGCCGAAATAGCGGAACCAGAACCGCCGCGAATGGCTCTGCAGCGGCGCCACCACGCGGGCGGCGAAGGGGTTGCAGGAGGCGACCGCGACGATTTCGTCGAAGGTCTTGTCCTCGCGCAGGAAGGCGGCGACATCGCCCTTGGCGGCGGCATCGCGCATGGCGCGGGCGCAGTCGGCCAGCCGGTCGCGCTCGTCGCGGCTCGCCAGATGCGCGGCCGAACCGGTCAGCAGGATCTCAAGGGCGTGCCGCGCCTCGAGCACGCGGGCGAAATCGGCCGGGTTGATCTCGGCGACGAGAATGCCGAGGCGCGGGCGGATCGTCACCAGCCCCTCCCAGGCGAGGCGCTGGATCGCCTCGCGGATCGGCGTGCGGCCCATGTCGAGCAGCGCCGCGATGCGGCTTTCCGTCATCGCCGTGCCGGGCGCAAGGCCGAGCGTGACGATCTGCTCCTCCAGCGCGCGATAGGCGCGGGCCGCGCGGCTTTCCTCTCCCTCCTGGCCGCTTGCGGCGGCGGGCTCGGCGGTGTCGGCGGCGCGGCTGCCTCCGGCGGGGCTGGCTGTCATGGCGCTCTCCTCTGGCCGGTCACCCGAAGCTGAAGTTCGTCACATCTGGCGGCGTGCCTTGAGCGAACTTCAGAGTCAACAGGGTGACGAGCGAGTTCCGTTTCCAGCGCAGTTTTCGAATTTGAAACACGCCCTGGAGGGTGCTGCCAACATGAGGTCTATCTCAAATTCACCACACTGCCCCCTCTTGATATATCAGTTGTTGACAGAAAGAAAGCCGCATGGGAATGTGCATCCGACAACTGATATATCAGATGACGGCAAGGGAGTTTCGATCATGTGGCGCGGTGTCTTTCCGGCGGTAACCACCAAGTTCACCAGCGACGACAGGCTCGACATGGCCGAGATGGAGCGCTGCTTCGCGCTGCAGGTCGAGGCGGGCGTCGACGGGCTGATCGTCTGCGGCTCGCTCGGCGAGGCGATGGAGCTGGAGGGAGACGAAAAGCTCGAGATCCTCAAGCTGGCCAAGTCCGTCGCCGGCAGCCGCCCCGTCCTGATGACCGTGTGCGAAAGCTCGACCCGCCGCGCGGTTGCGGCCGCGCAGGCCGCGGCCAAGGCCGGCGCCGACGGGCTGATGGTGCTGCCCGGTGTGCCCTATCGCTCGGCCCCGCACGAGACGCTGGCGCATCTCTTCGCGGTCATCCGCGGCTCCGGCCTGCCGTCGATGATCTATAACAACCCGGTCGCCTATGGCGTCGACGTGACGCTGGAGATGTTCGAGGAACTGGCCGCCGAGCCGCTGGTCGTGGCGATGAAGGAGTCCACCGACGACATCCGCCGCGTCAGCGAGGTGATCTCGCGCTTCGGCGATCGCTTCGACGTCTTCACCGGCGTCGACAACCTGGCGCTGGAAAGCCTCGTCATGGGCGCCACCGGCTGGGTCGCCGGCCTCGTCGTCGCCTTCCCGAAGGAGACGGTGGCGATCTGGAAGCTGGCAGAGGCCGGCCGCATCGAGGAGGCGCGGGCGATCTACCGCTGGTTCCGCCCCTTGCTGGATCTCGATGTGTCGACCAATCTGGTGCAGAACATCAAGCGCGCCGAAGTGCATGCGATCGGCTCCAACGACCGCTGCCGGGCGCCGCGCATGGCGCTGTCGGGTGCCGAGGCCGAGCGGGTCGACGGCATCATCCGCGCCGCGCTGGCGGTCCGGCCGACCCTGCCGACGCTCTGAGGCACTGCGGATCCGCTTGGTGGATCCGCGCAACAGGCGGGGCGCGCCCCGGGACAGGATGAGCGCATGAGCGACAGATCCGAGGTCACGATCATCGGTGCCGGCATCGTCGGCCTCGCCACGGCGGCGGTGCTGCTGGCGCGCGGCCATGCGGTGACGGTGATCGACCGGGACGCGCCGGGCAGCGGCGCCTCGCGCGGCAATGCCGCCGCCGTCGCCTGGACCGATGTCGCCCCGCTCGCCTCGCCCGGCATCTGGCGCAAGGCGCCGGGCTGGCTGCTCGATCCGCTCGGCCCGCTCGCCATCCGCCCCGCCTATGCCCTCTCCATCCTGCCCTGGATGCTGCGCTTCATGCAGGCTTCGCGGCCGGCCGCCTGGCGCCGGTCGATTTCCGCCATCGCCGCGCTCAATGGTGCGGCGCTGCCGGCCTGGGAGCGGCTGTGGCAGGGCAGCGGGACACTCGGCCGGGTGAAGCGCGAGGGCTGCCTCGACGTCTTCGACAAGCCGGGTGAAGTCGCCCGCGCCCGGCCCGGCTGGCAGTTGCAGCGCGACCACGGCATCGAGGTGCGCGAGCTGAGCGGTGCGGAGATCCGCGACATGGAGCCGGATCTGGGGCCCACGGTCGTCGGCGGCGCCTTCCTTCCCGGCTGGGTGCAGGTGGACGATCCGCACGGGCTGTGTCTCGATCTTGCCGCCCATGTGCGGGCGCGCGGCGGCGTCATCGAGCGCGGCGAGGTGGTGGCGCTGGTGCGCGGCGGCGAGGGCGTCATGCTGCGCCTGCGTGAAGGGCCGGTGCGCCGGGCGCCGCATGTGGTGCTCGCTTGCGGCGCCTGGTCGCGGCGGCTTGCCGCCGGCCTCGGCGAGGACGTGCCGCTCGACACCGAGCGCGGCTACAACATCACCGTGCCCGATCCCGGCGTCTCCTTCCGCCGCTTCATCATGCTGGCCGGCTACGGCTTCGTGCTGTCGCCGCTGGCGAGCGGCCTGCGCATCGGCGGGGCGGTGGAGTTCGGCGGGCTGTCCGCCGACCCGGACTGGCGTCGCGTCGATGCGCTGGTCGCGCGCGCCGGCAAGGTGGTGCCGAAGCTCAGGGCCGAGACCGGCGAGCGCTGGATGGGCTTCCGCCCCTCGCTGCCCGACAGCCTGCCGGTGATCTCGCCAAGCCGGCGGATCCCCGGCCTGATCCACGCCTTCGGCCATGCCCATCACGGCTTGACGCAGGCGGCGGTGACGGGCGAACTCGTCGCCGCGCTCGTCGCCGGCGAGCAGCCCTCCGTCGACCTTGCCCCTTATGCGGTCGACAGGTTCTGACAGACGGTTCTTTTCTCGAGGAGGCAGCCGTGGCGCGGCATACGTTCTTCTGCATCGACGGACACACCTGCGGCAATCCGGTGCGGCTCGTTGCCGGCGGAGGACCCAATCTTGCCGGCGACAGCATGCTGGCGCGGCGGGCGGATTTCCTTGAGCGCTACGACTGGATCCGCACCGGGCTGATGTTCGAGCCGCGCGGCCACGACATGATGTCCGGCTCGATCCTCTATCCGCCGACGCGGGAGGATTGCGACATCGGCGTGCTCTATATCGAGACCTCCGGCTGCCTGCCGATGTGCGGCCACGGCACCATCGGCACCGTGACGATGGCGATCGAGGAGGGGCTCCTGGTGCCCCGCACGCCGGGCCAGGCGCGGCTCGAAACGCCGGCCGGTCTGGTGCTTGCCGATTACGAGATGGAGGGCGAGCATGTCCGCTCCGTGCGGCTGACCAACGTGCCCTCCTTCCTTGCGGCGCAGGATCTTGAGATCGATTGCCCGGAGCTCGGCCGGCTGACCTTCGACGTCGCATATGGCGGCAATTTCTACGCGATCATCGAGCCGCAGGACAATTTTCCGGGCGTCGGCGCCATCGATGTCGACCGGCTGGTGGCGATCAGCCCGCCCTTGCGCGCCGCGCTCAACGAGGCATACGAGATGGTGCACCCGGAGGACGGGCGCATCCGCGGCATCAGCCATATCCAGTGGACGGGCCCCGCGACCCAGCCGGGGGCGGATGCGCGCAACGCCGTCTTCTACGGCGACAAGGCCATCGACCGCAGCCCCTGCGGCACCGGCACCTCGGCCCGCCTTGCCCAGTTGCATGCGCGCGGCCGGCTGAAGGTCGGCGACCGCTTCGTGCATGAGAGCGTCATCGGCTCGCTGTTCACCGGCGGGGTGAAATCCGAGACCACCGTCGGCGGCCGGCCGGCCATCGTGCCGACCATCGAGGGCTGGGCGGTGAAGACGGGCACCTCCACCATCACGCTCGACGAGCGCGACCCCTATATGGCCGGCTTTTCGGTCACCGGGACGGGGGTGAAGCTCTATCCGCGCCCCTAAGCGGGTGCACAGGCGGGCGCGAAGCCTGTAGGAAGGAAGCGAACCAACTCGGGATCCGATTCGCTTCATGGACTGGTCGCCCCAGCAGCGGCACGCGCTCGACGAGACGGCGCGCTGGCTGAAATCGAAAGACAAGCAGGTCTTCCGCCTGTTCGGCTTCGCCGGCACGGGCAAGACGACGCTCGCCCGCCATCTGGCGGAAGGCATCGACGGCGATGTCGCCTTCGGCGCCTTCACCGGCAAGGCGGCGCATGTGCTGCGCCAGAAGGGCTGCGTCGACGCCACCACCATCCACGCGATGATCTACCGGCCGCGCGGCCGCAAGGAGGAGAGCGAGGACGAGGAGGAGAGCCTCAGCTTCTCGATCAACCGCGACAGCATCGCCTCCAAGGCCAAGCTGATCGTCATCGACGAATGCTCGATGGTCGACGAGGATCTCGGCCGCGACCTCCTGTCTTTCGGCACGCCGGTCCTGGTGCTCGGCGATCCGGCGCAGCTTCCCCCGGTCAAGGGCGGCGGCTTCTTCACCGAGGCGGAGCCCGACGTGATGCTGTCGGAGGTGCACCGCCAGGCGCGCGACAATCCCATCGTCCACATGTCGATGCTGATCCGCGAGGGCGGCGAGCTGGAGGCGGGCCGCTACGGCGACAGCCGCATCATCTCGCGCCGCGAGATCGATGCCGCCGCGATCCTCGCCAGCGACCAGGTGCTGGTCGGCACCAACCGCACGCGGCGGCTCTACAATGGCCGCATTCGCGAGCTGAAGGGTTACACGACGCCGATGCCGGCGGTCGGCGACAAGCTGGTGTGCCTGCGCAACGACAAGGCCAAGGGCCTGCTCAACGGCGGGCTGTGGACCGTGGCGCGGCTGCGCCCGTCCAAGGGCAACACGCTGCGCTTCGACGTGCGCCCGGAGGACGAGGCCGCCGGCAAGGGCCGGGTGCAGGTCAAGGTGCTGCCCGGCCTGTTCGAGGAGGGCGCGGACCAGATCCCCTACGCCCTCAAGCGTCGCTCCGACGAGTTCGACTACGGCTATGCGCTGACCGTCCACAAGGCGCAGGGCTCGCAATGGGACGACGTCGTCCTGTTCGACGAGAGCTGGGCCTTCCGCGAATATCGCGACCGCTGGCTCTACACGGCGGTGACCCGCGCCGCGCAGCGCATCACCGTCGTGCGCTGAGCGCGAGCCCGGCCACGTCCGGCCCGGCTGTCGCCGTTTTCCACTTTCGCCCTTGCCTCTTGGCGTCCTGCACTGGCGTCGCGGGCGCGGCTTGCGTAAAGTGCCCGGCCCGCCGGCCGGCCCTCGCCCGGCGGCCCGATGTCGTCGACAGGCCCGTAAAATGACCGATCTTTCCTCCTTTTCGCCGGACGTTCCGGCTTCCCGTCCCGCGTCCGCGAAGACGGCGCTGCCGCCGGAGATTTCCGCCCGCATCGCCCGCATCATCGCGGCGGAGCTCGTCTGCCGGCCGGAGCAGGTCTCCGCGACGGTGGAGCTGCTCGACGGCGGCGCCACCGTCCCCTTCGTCGCCCGTTACCGCAAGGAGGCGACCGGCGGTCTCGACGACACGCAGTTGCGCCGGCTCGAGGAGCGGCTGACCTACTTGCGCGAAATGGAGGAGCGGCGCGGCGCGATCCTGCGTTCCATCGAGGAACAGGGCAAGCTGGACGAGGCGCTGGCCGGGCGCATCCACGCGGCCGAGACCAAGGCGCAGCTCGAGGATCTCTACCTGCCGTTCAAGAAGAAGCGGCGGACCAAGGCACAGATCGCCCGCGAGGCGGGGCTGGAGCCGCTGGCGGACCTGCTGATTGGCGATCCCTCGCAGGACCCGCAGGTGGCGGCGAGCCGCTTCGTCGACGCGGAAAAGGGTGTCGAGGACGCCAAGGCGGCGCTCGACGGCGCGCGGCAGATCCTGATGGAGCGCTTTGCGGAGGACGCGGCGCTGGTCGGGCGGCTGCGCTCGCACATGACCTCGGGCGCGGTGCTGCGCTCGCGGGTGGTCGAGGGCCAGGAGCAGGCGGGCGCCAAGTTCTCCGACTATTTCGACTATCGCGAGAAATGGGCCGACGTGCCGAGCCACCGGGCGCTGGCGCTGCTGCGCGGGCGCAACGAGGGCGTTCTGGCGCTGGAACTCACCGTCGACGAGGACGACCAGCGCACCTTCAAGCCGGTCGAGCTGATGGTGATGAAGGCCGCCGGCATCGAGGACCGGGGCCGGCCGGCCGACCGCTGGCTGGCGGAGACGGCACGCTGGGCCTGGCGGGTCAAGCTGGCGCTGCATCTGGAACTCGACCTGATGAACGCGCTGCGCGAGAAGTCCGAGGAGGAGGCGATCCACGTCTTCGCCCGCAATCTCAAGGACCTGCTGCTGGCCGCTCCCGCCGGCCACAAGACGGTGCTGGGCCTCGATCCCGGCATCCGCACCGGCGTCAAGGTGGCGGTGGTCGATGCCACCGGCAAGCTGGTCGAGACGGCGACGATCTACCCGTTCCAGCCGCGCAACGACATCACCGGTTCGATGGCGGCGCTGAAGGCGCTGATCGCCCGGCACGGCATCTCGCTGATCGCCATCGGCAACGGCACGGCGAGCCGCGAGACCGACCGGCTGGTCGCCGATCTGCTCGGCGAGATCCCGCCGGCGAGCCGCCCGATCAAGGTGATCGTCAACGAGGCCGGCGCGTCGATCTACTCGGCGAGCGAGCTGGCCTCGCGCGAGCTGCCCGGCGTCGACGTGTCGCTGCGCGGCGCGGCCTCCATCGCCCGCCGACTGCAGGACCCGCTGGCCGAACTCGTCAAGATCGAGCCGAAGTCCATCGGCGTCGGCCAGTACCAGCACGACGTCAACCAGACCAAGCTCGCCAAGGCGCTGGATGCGGTGGTCGAGGATGCGGTGAACGCGGTCGGCGTCGACCTCAACACCGCCTCCACCGCGCTGCTCGCCCGCGTCTCGGGCCTTTCCGCCGGCCTTGCCGAGGCCATCGTGGCGCACCGGGAGGCGGCGGGCGCGTTCCGCGACCGCAAGGCGCTGCTCAAGGTGGCGCGGCTCGGGCCCAAGGCCTTCGAGCAATGCGCCGGCTTCCTGCGCATTCCCGGCGGCGACAATCCGCTCGACGCGTCTTCCGTGCACCCGGAAGCCTATCCGGTGGCCAGCCGCATCGTGCAGGCCTGCGGCCGGCCGCTGTCCGAGGTGATGGGTAATGCGGCGCTGCTGAAGGGGCTCGATCCCGCGCGCTTCGCCGACGACACGTTCGGCCTGCCGACCGTGCGCGACATCCTCACCGAGCTGGAAAAGCCCGGCCGCGATCCGCGTCCGGAGTTCAAGACCGCCAAGCTTGCCGACGGCGTCGAGACGATGAGCGACCTGCGCCCCGGCATGGTGCTGGAAGGCACGGTCACCAACGTCACCAATTTCGGTGCCTTCGTCGATATCGGCGTCCATCAGGACGGCCTTGTCCATGTCTCGCAGATCGCCGACCGCTTCGTGCGCGATCCGGCCGAGGTGGTGAAGGCCGGCGACATCGTCCGGGTGAAGGTGGTCGAGGTCGACATGGCGCGCAAGCGCATCGGCCTGACCATGCGCAAGGACGGCGGCGAGGCGGTCGGCGGGCGGGGTGCCGGCGGCACCGACCGGCCGCGCGGCGGTCCCGGCGGTCCTGGCGGTGGCGGTGGCGACCGTCCGAAGGGCGGGCCCGGCGGCCCGCGTC
>NZ_FYAW01000024.1:0-2092 GCF_900185735.1 Stappia sp. P2PMeth1
ATAACCCTGAAACAAATGCTTAGGGATTTTATTGGTATCAGGGCTAATCGTGCCAAGAAAAGCGGCATGGCCAATATAACCAGTAGTGTTAACAGTCGGGAGAGGAGTGGCATTAACACCATCCTTCATGAACTTAATCCACTGTTCACCATAAACGTGACGATGAGGGACATAAAAAGTAAAAATGTCTACAGTAGAGTCAATAGCAAGGCCACGACGCAATGGAGAAAGACGGAGAGCGCCAACGGCGTCCATCTCGAAGGAGTCGCCAGCGATAACCGGAGTAGTTGAAATGGTAATAAGACGACCAATCTGACCAGCAAGGAAGCCAAGATGGGAAAGGTCATGCGGCATACGCTCGGCGCCAGTTTGAATATTAGACATAATTTATCCTCAAGTAAGGGGCCGAAGCCCCTGCAATTAAAATTGTTGACCACCTACATACCAAAGACGAGCGCCTTTACGCTTGCCTTTAGTACCTCGCAACGGCTGCGGACGACCAGGGCGAGCGCCAGAACGTTTTTTACCTTTAGACATTACATCACTCCTTCTGCACGTAATTTTTGACGCACGTTTTCTTCTGCGTCAGTAAGAACGTCAGTGTTTCCTGCGCGTACACGCAAGGTAAACGCGAACAATTCAGCGGCTTTAACCGGACGCTCGACGCCATTAATAATGTTTTCCGTAAATTCAGCGCCTTCCATGATGAGACAGGCCGTTTGAATGTTGACGGGATGAACATAATAAGCAATGACGGCAGCAATAAACTCAACAGGAGCAGGAAAGCGAGGGTATCCTACAAAGTCCAGCGTACCATAAACGCAAGCCTCAACGCAGCGACGAGCACGAGAGCGGTCAGTAGCAATCCAAACTTTGTTACTCGTCAGAAAATCGAAATCATCTTCGGTTAAATCCAAAACGGCAGAAGCCTGAATGAGCTTAATAGAGGCCAAAGCGGTCTGGAAACGTACGGATTGTTCAGTAACTTGACTCATGATTTCTTACCTATTAGTGGTTGAACAGCATCGGACTCAGATAGTAATCCACGCTCTTTTAAAATGTCAACAAGAGAATCTCTACCATGAACAAAATGTGACTCATATCTAAACCAGTCCTTGACGAACGTGCCAAGCATATTAAGCCACTTCTCCTCATCCAACGCGTCAGTTTTTGACAGAATCGTTAGTTGATGGCGAAAGGTCGCAAAGTAAGAGCTTCTCGAGCTGCGCAAGGATAGGTCGAATTTTCTCATTTTCCGCCAGCAGTCCACTTCGATTTAATTCGTAAACAAGCAGTAGTAATTCCTGCTTTATCAAGATAATTTTTCGACTCATCAGAAATATCCGAAAGTGTTAACTTCTGCGTCATGGAAGCGATAAAACTCTGCAGGTTGGATACGCCAATCATTTTTATCGAAGCGCGCATAAATTTGAGCAGATTTGTCGTCACAGGTTGCGCCGCCAAAACGTCGGCTACAGTAACTTTTCCCAGCCTCAATCTCATCTCTCTTTTTGCGTTCTGCTTCAATATCTGGTTGAACGGCGTCGCGTCGTAACCCAGCTTGGTAAGTTGGATTAAGCACTCCGTGGACAGATTTGTCATTGTGAGCATTTTCATCCCGAAGTTGCGGCTCATTCTGATTCTGAACAGCTTCTTGGGAAGTAGCGACAGCTTGGTTTTTAGTGAGTTGTTCCATTCTTTAGCTCCTAGACCTTTAGCAGCAAGGTCCATATCTGACTTTTTGTTAACGTATTTAGCCACATAGAAACCAACAGCCATATAACTGGTAGCTTTAAGCGGCTCACCTTTAGCATCAACAGGCCACAACCAACCAGAACGTGAAAAAGCGTCCTGCGTGTAGCGAACTGCGATGGGCATACTGTAACCATAAGGCCACGTATTTTGCAAGCTATTTAACTGGCGGCGATTGCGTACCCGACGACCAAAATTAGGGTCAACGCTACCTGTAGGAAGTGTCCGCATAAAGTGCACCGCATGGAAATGAAGACGGCCATTAGCTGTACCATACTCAGGCACACAAAAATACTGATAGCAGTCGGCGTGTGAATCATTAGCCTTGCGACCCTCGGCA
>NZ_FYAW01000002.1:0-104847 GCF_900185735.1 Stappia sp. P2PMeth1
GCGCGCTACATCGACGGTTTCTACAATCCCTCAAGACGCCACTCGGCGCTTGGATACATCAGCCCCGTCCAGTTCGAAAAAATGGGCGGATAACAAAACCCCTCTCCACTTTTGCGAAGCAAGTCCACATCCAGTATCCGCCGGGGCGTGTGGGTGTGCGAAGGCGGCAGCCTCCGGCCTTGCGGCGGCAGCGCCGAGGCTTCAGTCGCGACCGATCGGGGTTACTGGATCCAGGTCTTCGGCAAGCCGAAACCGGGACGACAGGCTGAGCGTGGGGTTCGCGCGGGCGTGTCCTCGCCGCCGCTCAGGGTGCCAATAGGCCCCGGATCTCGCGATGCGCGTCCGGGGTGACCCCGGGGGACGAGGCGGCCCCTCTCACTCAGGATGTCGTCCCGGGCAAGCGCAGCGCGAGCCGGGAACCAGAGGCACCCTCAGCAGGCATGAGATGGAATGCCTCTCCTTTGCGTCTTCCCGGACGAGGCCGAAGGCCGATGATCCGGGACCGGGGAGGCACGGCGGGTGTGGCGTCGTTCGGAAGTGCCTTCGTGAGGCCCTCGGCTCGCCGGTCCCGGCTCGGCGCTGCGCGCCGTCCGGGAGGACGCGGGGAGAGGATTGCGTCCCGGAGGACGCGGGGTTCGCGCGGGCGTCTCCGCGCCGCCGCTCAGGGTGCCAATAGGCCCCGGATCTCGCGATGCTCGTCCGGGGTGACCCCGGTGGGCGAGGCGGCCCCTCTCACTCAGGACGTCATCCCGGCCGCAGGCGAAGCCGGAGAGCCGGGAGCCATTGGCACCCTCAGCAGGCATGAGGTGGAATGCCGCTCCCCCACTCTCGGCTGTCATGCCTGCGAAGGCAGGCATCCAGTATCCGCCGGGGCGTGTGGGTGTGCGAAGGCGGCAGCCTCCGGCCTTGCGGCGGCAGCGCCGAGGCTTCAGTCGCGACCGATCGGGGTTACTGGATCCCTGTATGTCCGGGCTGTGTCATGATGCTTGCGGGACGGAGGCCGTTGGGCCCCTGGTCGTTGTGAGACCGTAGACCGGCATTTGGCCCCGCCCCGCTTCGCATGATCAACCTGAACAGTTGCACGAGGCTGGTTGCAACAGACCTCGCATCACAGGGACAGGCCTCATGACTATATTCGATCGCTACGTGGGATGCGATGTTTCCAAGGAGTGGCTGGATCTCTTCGACCCGGCCGAGGGCCGTGTGCGGCGGATCGACAACACGGCTGCGGCCGTGCAGAAGTGGGCCGGACATCTGGCGCGGACGAACTGCCTCGTCGTCTTCGAGGCAACCGGGAGTTACGACCGGATCCTGCGCGAGCACCTGCACCGGGCAGGCGTCGCCAGCGCCCGGCTCAACCCCACCCTGGTGCGCCGCTACGCCCAGGCGCGCGGGCGCAAGGCCAAGACCGATGCGCTGGACGCGGTGGTGCTGGCCGATCTCGGCGAACGGCTCAGGCCGGAGCCCGACGCCCCGCCCTGTCCCCACCGTCTTCGCCTGGCGGAGCTGAGTGCGCGCCGCGACCAGATCGTCGCCATGCGCGTCATGGAGAAGAACCGTCTCTCCCAGCCCGAGGACCCGTTCGTGCGCGAGGACCTCGAAGCTGCGGTCACCCGTCTCGGCGAGGCCATCGCCCGCGTGGAGGCGGAGATCCAGCGCCATGTGCAGGCGCAGCGGGAGTTGCGCGATCAGGCCCGCCTCCTGGCCAGCGCGCCGGGCATCGGCCCGGTCTCTGCCCAGGTTCTGCTGGCACTCATGCCCGAGCTCGGCAGGACCGGGCCCAAGCGGCTTGCGGCACTGGCCGGGCTCGCCCCGTTCAATCACGATTCCGGAAAACTCAAAGGACAGCGCTGCATCGCCGGCGGGCGCAGCCGTGTCAGGAAGGCGCTCTACATGGCCGCGCTGATCGCCGCGCGGACCTGTCCCGATCTCAAGGCCTTCGCCGACCGCATCACCCAAACCGCGAAAGCCCGCAAGATCGCCCTCATCGCCACCGCACGAAAACTCCTCATCCGCCTCAATGCCATGCTACGCGACAACGTCCCCTATCGCATCGCATGAACACAGTTGCCGGTCTTCGGCAAGCCGAAACCGGGACGACAGGCTGAGCGTGGGGTTCGCGCGGGCGTGTCCTCGCCGCCGCTCAGGGTGCCAATAGGCCCCGGATCTCGCGATGCTCGTCCGGGGTGACCCCGGTGGGGATGCGAGGTCGTGCCTCCGCCCTTCGGTGATCATCCCACCGCCGTCCCCCCACCCTCGGCCGTCCCCCCGGACGCAGGCGAAGCCGGAGATCCGGGGCCTATTCGTTCCCAGAGCGGTGGCGGGTGGACACGGGGCAAGGGCGGCCGCGAGGACGCGAGGCCCGCGTCACACGTTGGACAGCACCCAGGCGGAGAGTTCGCCGAGGACATTGTCCGCCGCCGCGTTCATCGCCGCGACGGCATCGCGCACGCTGGTGCTCGCCGCCGGAACCTCGGCGCGGAAGATGCGGCTGGCCTTGGTGCGGCCGTTGCGGTCGTTGACCAGCCGCGCCATCACCTCGACCACCGCCCGGGTCTGGCCGTCGATCTGCAACTGGAAGGATCTGAGGTCGGTCTGCAACTGATAGTCGATCAGCAGCCCCTCGCCCGGCAGGCCGACGCCGCGCAGGCCGCGCGTGTTCTCCAGCGTCTGGACGATCTTGGCCTGGACCACCTTGGGCAGGGTGTCGGTCCAGGCGGCCTTCGGGAAATAGGTGTAAACCGGCCCCCGGTCGACGACGGCGATGGACGAGGTGTCGAGCGCCTGCAGGGCGCGCGGCGCCGCGACCAGCACCTGGATGCCGCCGCCGCGCGCCGACGGCGCGCGTTCGGACACCGCCGGCGCCGTCAGCCCGTAATAGGCATCCGGGGTGCTCGCCGTGCCGCAGCCGCCGAGCAGCAGCGCCATGCCGATCGCCCCGGCGGAAAGAAGGCCCTTGAGGCCGGCCCGTTCACCCACACCCACCCCCAATTTCCATGTCATCGCCGCTGCGCCCCCCCGAAGGTGGGCCTGTCCGGCCCGCCGAAGATCACGCGCTGCGGATCCCGGTTGAGATCGGAGACGGTGCGCTGGATCTCCACCAGCGTGCGGCTGAGCTGGGCCATGGCATTGGAGAAATCGCTCGATCCCCGCACGGTGAACCGCTCCAGCCCGCTGGCGATCGGCCCGACCCGCTCGGCGAGCACGTCGGCGACCTTGCGGATCGAGGCCGCCGCCTGCGTCGCCTCGGCGATCAGGCCTTCGCCGTCGCCCTCGACCATCGCATCGACCTTCTCGACGACGCTCTGGATGCGGGTTCCGGTCTCGTTGAGCTTCGACGCAAGCTCCTGCGCATCGCGCAGGATCTGGTCGATCTCCGGCCCGCGTCCCTTCAGGCTCTGGCTGAACTCGTTGACATTGGCGACCGCCTCGCCGGCCCTGTCGATCGCCGCCGTCACGGTCTCGGTCTTCTCCGCCAGCCCGCCGGAGAACCGCTCGACCGAGGCAACGACACTGGCGATCTGCTGCGGATCGACGGCGGCCACCACCTTGTCGAGGCGATCGACGGTCTCGACGAGCTGCGTGCCGAGGACGCGCGTATCGGCGAGGACCTGGCGGATATCGTCCTTGCCCTCGGCGACCACCGTGCTGACCTCCTCGAGGTTCTCCATCGTCCGCGCCGAGGAGAGCACCAGCCGGTCGATGTCCGCCGACCGCTCCTGCAGCATCGTGGCGAAGGAGGACGCCCCCTCGACGATCCGCGACACGGCCTCGGGCCGCACCGTCGCGATCACCGCATCGACCTGAGCCAGGCTGTCGGTGAGGCCGGCGGCGAATTTCTGCAGGTCCTGCGCCGCGGTCTCCGCATTGGCGACGAGCCCGCCGAAGCCGTCCGCTGCCTGCGCCGCCTTTGCCGTGACCTCGGCCGCGTCGGTGACGATCTGGGTCACCCGGTCGGGCGGCACGGCATTGACCACCGCGGTGGCGCTGTCGACCAGCCCTTCAAGACGGCCGGACAGGCTCTGCAGGGCCTCGCCGGTGCTGGCGACGCTGGCCATGAACGTGTCGACGCCGTCGGCATTGTTCGCCAGCGCATCCGTGAAGACCCGCGCGTTGACGATGATCTTGTTCACTTCCTCGCGGTTGTCGTTCACCACCCGCTCGAGCGAGGCCAGCGTCGTCTCGGCGCGGCTGAGAATGTCCCTTGCGCCCTCGACGATATCCTCGAAGGCGGAGCGCTCGGCATAGATCACCGGCGGCTCGTCCGCATCGGGATCGAGCAGCAGCGGCGCGCTGGTCGACCCGCCCGACAGGTCGACATAGGCGATGCCCGACAGGGTCTGGAAACCGAGCGTCGCCTTGACGTCCCGGCGCAGCGGCGTCGACGGGCTGACGCGGATCGTCGCGATCACCACGCGCGGGTCCTTGGCGTCGAAGCCGAGCTCGCCGACATCGCCGACCTTGATGCCGTTGAAATTGACCGATCCGCCGACCGAAAGGCCGGTCACCGCCCCTTGAAAAATCACCTTCACCGGCACCGCGCGCGGGCCTTCCGCCCGGCTGCCGAGCCAGTAGATGAAAACGAATCCGATGATCAGCGTCGCAAAGACGAAGGCGCCGATGGCAATATAATTCGCGCGGGTTTCCATGCTTTCGCTGTTCCTGCCTATACCCGCCGCAACGCCCGCTCGCCGTTGAAATAAGACTGAACCCAAGCGTTGTCGAATGCCATCAGTTCGGCAACCGTTCCCGCCTTGAGCACCCTCTTTTCTCCTAATACCGCGACGCGGTCGCAAATGGAATGCAGGCTGTCGAGATCGTGCGTGACCATATAGACGGTCAGGCCGAGCGTATCACGAAGCGCGCGCACCAGATCGTCGAAAGCGGCGGCACCGATCGGGTCCAGCCCCGACGTCGGCTCGTCGAGAAACACGAGGTCCGGATCGAGCGCCAGCGAGCGGGCAAGGCTCGCCCGCTTGATCATGCCGCCGGAGAGCTCCGAGGGGAACTTGTCCGCCGCGCTGCGCGGCAGGCCGACCATTTCCAGCTTGAGCAGCGCCAGTTCGTCCATCAGCCGCTGCGACATGCGCATGTGCTCGCGCATCGGCACCTGGATGTTCTGGCGCACGGTGAGCGAGGAGAACAGGGCGCCCTGCTGGAACAGCACGCCCCAGCGCCGCTCCACCGCCTGCCGCTCGTCCGGCGAGGCCTTGTCGAGATCGACGCCGAACACCTCGATCGAGCCGGCCCGCTTCGGCGTCAGGCCGAGAATCGCCCGCATCAAGACCGACTTGCCGGTGCCCGATCCGCCGACGAAGCCGAGAATCTCGCGGGTGCGGACATCGAGATCGAGATCCTTCAGCACCACCGTCGAGCCGAAACCGACGGTGACCCCGCGAACCCGCAGGATGATCTCCTGGTCCTGCGGGGACTGATCGTCTGCCTCACGGGGCGAAAGAGCGGTGTCGGAGGACATTCAGATCCCGATCGAGGAAAAGAAGATGGCGAAGAGGCCGTCGACGACGATCACCATGAAGATCGCCTTCACCACGGACATCGTCGTGTGATGGCCGAGCGATTCGGCCGAACCCGAGACCTTCATGCCTTCGACGCAGGCGACGAGGCCGATGATCATGGCCATGAACGGCGCCTTGACGATGCCCACCAGCAGCGTGTCGACGGTCACCGCCTGCTGCATCAGGTTGATGAACACCCGCGGCGCCATGTCGAGATAGAGCCAGGACACCAGCCCGGCGCCGAACAGGGCGGCGAGGTTCGACAGGAAGGTGAGGATCGGCAGGGCCAGGATCAGCGCGAACAGCCGCGGCAGGATCAGCACTTCCGTGACCCGCAGGCCGATGACATGCAGCGCGTCGATTTCCTCGCGCATCTTCATCGAGCCGATCTCGGCGGTGAAGGCCGAGCCGGACCGCCCCGCGACCATGATCGCCGTGAGAATCACGCCGATCTCGCGCAGCACCAGAACGCCGGACAGGTCGACGACATAGACCTCGGCGCCGAACTGGCGCAGATAGAAGCCGCCCTGCTGGGCAATGATCGCCCCGATCAGGAAGCTCATCAGCATGACGATCGGCACCGCGCCGATGCAGGCGCGATCGAACTGGGTGGCAATCGAGACGAGCCGCAGGCAGCGCGGCCGCACCAGCACGCCGGACAGCACGCTGACCAGCGAGCCGACGATGTGCAGAATGGCGAGCGCGTCCCGTCCGATGCCGACGACCTCGCGCCCCGTCGTCTCCAGAACACTGAAGACCGACAATTTGTGCCGCACCGGCGCCCAGGGCGGCGGATGGTGCTGCTCGATCTCGGAGATCAGCGCAGCGAAGGAGGGCCGCACGCCCTGCAGGCTGACGCGCGCGCCGTGGAACTCCAGGTCGCCCCGCAGCCTGTGGATGAGCCAGGCTCCGGCCGTGTCGAGCCGGCGAAGCTGGGCAAGGTCGATATGGATCCGCCCCGCCGCGGACACGCCGACGCCGGCCAGCGCCTGTTCCATGGTCTCGCTGTGATGGATCGTCCACGGCCCGGCGAGCACCAGGAGAAGGACGCCGTCC
Source organism: Stappia sp. P2PMeth1 (assembly GCF_900185735.1). Lineage (NCBI taxonomy): Bacteria > Pseudomonadati > Pseudomonadota > Alphaproteobacteria > Hyphomicrobiales > Stappiaceae > Stappia > Stappia sp. P2PMeth1. Next base: position 6,573 of record NZ_FYAW01000002.1, read on the forward strand.
TTCTCCTCGAGCGAGATGCGCGGTATCTCCTGCGCTGCCTCAAGCGTCATGCCAGCCGTCGTCCCGTTCCGTGTCGCCGCCAGCTTGCGCGCTGCGGCAAAGCTGCGCGGCAAACCGTTGATGCCGGGGGCGCGGCCCCGCGCCACTGCGCCCTCTTGCCGAGCCTCCCGACGTCCACGTATACCTTGGCGCCAACGCAAGCGTCCAGCCAACCGGCCCCGAAAGGCGGGAGGCCCCACCTTACCGGCCGCACTTGACCGGCCGCACCATGTCCGGACATCCGTCTATCAGGAGACCATGATGGAAATTGCCCATCCTTACCTGCTGTTCCTCGGCGACGTTCCCGACGCGCTGGCCGCGAAGACCGGGCTCGGCATCGTCGACTGGCGCCGCGACTGGTGCCTGGGCCAGCATCGGCTGGACGGGTGCAAGGCGGATGCGAAACTGCCGGAGATGTCTCCGCAGGAGGCGGCTGCGGCCGGCGCCCGCACCATGGTGATCGGCGCGGTGAATGCCGGCGGCGTGCTGCCCGCCCATTGGGTGGCCTCGATCGTCGCCGCCCTCGATGCGGGGATGGACGTCGCCAGCGGCCTGCACATGCGCCTGCGCGCCATCCCGGAGATCCGCGAGGCGGCCGAGCGCAACGGCCGCAAGCTGTTCGACGTGCGCCATTCCGACATCCGCTTCGACACCGGCAAGGGCAGCAAGCGCAGCGGCAAGCGGCTGCTGACCGTCGGCACCGACTGCTCCGTCGGCAAGAAATACTGCGCGCTGGCGCTGGAACAGGCGATGCGCGACAAGGGCTTCGATGCCGACTTCCGCGCCACCGGCCAGACCGGCGTGTTCATTTCCGGGCGCGGCGTCTCGCTCGACGCGGTGGTCGCCGACTTCATCTCGGGCGCGGCCGAGTGGATCTCGCCGGCGGCCGACGACAACCACTGGGATCTGGTGGAGGGCCAGGGCTCGCTGTTCCATCCCTCCTTCGCCGGCGTCACCCTCGGCCTGCTGCACGGCTCGCAGCCGGACGCCTTCGTCGTCTGCCACGAGCCGACCCGCACCACCATGCGCGGCGTCAAGACCAAGCTGCCGACGATCCAACAGGTCATCGACATGACCATCGCGCTCGGCAGGCTGACCAATCCGGAGATCCGCTGCGTCGGCATCAGCATCAACACCGCCGCCCTTGCCGAGGACGAGGCCCGCAAGCTGCTCGCCGACACCGAAGCCGAATACGGCCTGCCCGCCACCGATCCGGTGCGCTTCGGCTGCGAGACCATCGTCGCGCGGATCGCCGCCGAGTTCGGCCAGCCATGACGGTCGAACTCGTCGTCGCGACGGATAGCTGGCCGATCGAGGGCGGCTTCACCATTTCACGGGGAAGCCGCACCCATGCGAATGTGGTCGTCGTCACGCTGAGGCAAGGCCCCCATCGCGGGCGCGGCGAATGCGTCCCTTACGCCCGCTACGGCGAGACCGTCGAGGGGGTGATGGCCGAGATCGAGCGGATGGCGCCCGAGATCGCCCGCGGCCTCGACCGCGCCGGCCTGCAGCAGGCGATGCCGGCGGGCGCGGCGCGCAATGCCGTCGACTGCGCCTTCTGGGACCTTGCCGCCAAACAGGCCGGCACCAGCGCGGCAGCGCTTGCCGGGCTCGGCCCGCTCGGCCCGGTAACGACGGCCTTCACCATCAGCCTCGGCACGCCGGAGAAGATGGCCGCCGACACGGCGAAGGCGAAGGACCGCCCCTTGCTGAAGATCAAGCTCGGCGGCGAGGGCGACGACGCGCGCATCGCCGCCGTGCGCGCCGCCGCGCCGAATGCCCGGCTGATCGTCGATGCCAACGAGGCCTGGAGCGAGGCGCTGTTCGCCCGCAACATGGAGGCCTGCCGCGCCGCCGGGGTGGAGCTGATCGAGCAGCCGCTGCCCGCCGACGCCGACGCCGCCCTCGCCCACCTGCCGCGCCCGATCCCGGTCTGCGCCGACGAGAGCCTGCACACCTCCGCCGACCTCGACCGCCTCGCCCCGCTCTATGATGCGGTGAACATCAAGCTCGACAAGACCGGCGGGCTGACCGAGGCGCTGCGCCTTGCCCGCACGGCGCGGGAGATGAAGTTCAAGGTGATGATCGGCTGCATGCTCGGCACCTCGCTGGCGATGGCGCCGGGCGCGCTGATCGCGCAGGAGGCCGACTATGTCGATCTCGACGCGCCGCTGCTGCTGTCGAAGGACCGGGAGCCGGGCCTCGTCTTCACCGGCAGCCTGATGCACCCGCCCCGCCCCGAGCTGTGGGGCTGACCGTCAAAAGGACCTGACGATCAGCGGGAACTGGCGATCAGCGGGACGTGACCGTCAAAAGGACCCGCCGATCAGCGGGTCCGGGCGTCCGCGCGCGCGACCACCAGCCCGGCCAGCAGGAAGACGCCGCCGGCCGCGGCAAGCCCCGCCATGGCGACGAAGGCCGGCATCGGCCCCAGCGCATAGAGATAGCCGGCCCCCGCCGAGGCCAGCGCCGTCACCGCGCCGATCACCATCGAGTTGATGCCCTGCGCCGCCCCCGCCCATTGCGGCGGCGCCATCCGCGCGACGAAGGCGACGGCGCCCAGATGCGTGGCGCCGAAGCTGAGCCCATGCAGCAATTGCAGCAGCAGGATCGACAGCGGCGCCTCCGCCAAGGGGAACAGCAGCCAGCGCAGCACCGCCCCGGCAATGCCGATGGCGAGCAGCCCGTTGATGCCGAGGACCGCGCGAACGCGCGCGGAGGCGGCGAACAGCGCGATCTCGGTGATCACCCCGACGCCCCAGAAGATGCCGACGGCGGTGCCCGACAGCCCGGCCTGCGACCAGTGCAGCGCGCTGAAGGCATAATAGGCGGCGTGGCTTCCCTGGGCGCAGCCGGCGGCGAGGATCACCAGCAGGAAGCCGGGCGTGACGAAGGTCCCTTCCCGCAACAGCTCGCCGAGACCGCGCCGGCGCCGGCCGGCGGCAACGGGCGGCGGCGACGCATCGTCGACCACCTCGGCCAGGGCAAGGTCCGGCGAGGCGATCGACACCGATTCGTTTTCGCTCACCTCGACTCGCGGCAGCGACACGGTGAGCGCAGCAAGGCCTGCGGCGAAGAGGCCGACGACGATGCCGCCGACGACGACGGTCACGGTCCATTCGCCGATCAGCACCCCGCCGATGACATTGGCGACGATGAAGGAGACCGAGCCCCACAGGCGCATGCGGCCGTAATCGCCCTTGCCCTCACGCTCGACGCGGGCCGCCAGCGCATCCCCGAGCGGCATCAGCGGCGACCAGGCGATGGAGATGGCGACCAGCAGCAGGGCGCTGGCGAGGAAGCTCTTGGCGACGAAAAAGCCTGAAAACGCAATGGCAGCAATGATGCTGAGCAGGGCGATGGCGCGGCCCGGCGTGCCGAAGCGATCAACGATGGCGCCGATCAGCGGGTTGGCGGCAAGCCGCACCACCATCGGCACGGCGAGCAGCGTTCCGATCTCGCCGGCGCTCAGGCCCGAGCTGGCAAGCACCAGCGGGAAGAAGGGAAGGAACAGGCCGAGGCCGAAGAAATAGGCTGCGAAAATGGCCGCAACCCTGGCGCTTAAAGGCATGGGAGGATGTCCGAGATCCGGTTGGACCCGCCTTCTATACCGATTTTAAGGATTTGGCGATTAAGCATGAACGTCGGTCCCCGGGCGAGCCGGCGCCGAGGCGGAACAAGAACACGGAACGACAGTCATGGCTGACACGGGCACGCCGAGCGCGATCCGCGAGAGCGATTACGAAACGCTTCTGACCGCCCTGACGGACACCGATCGCGGCCGCTGGTTCCTGGACGAATACATCCGCCGCAACCAGAAGCCGGAAACCCAGATGGTGCTCGACGCCATCGCCCGTCTGGAAAAGGTGATGGTGCGCGAGCGCACGGTGCCCAGCATCGACCGGATTCGCCTCGACATCGCCGACATGCAGGAAGCGATCGAGCGCACCAAGCGCGAGATCTCCAACATCAAGCATGAGCAGGAAGAGGGCAACCGCTTCATCGAGGCCTCCAACGAGCTCGACGCCATCGTCACCAAGACCGAGAGCGCGACCCAGGAAATCCTCGCCGCCGCCGAAGCGATCCAGGAGACCGCCTGGACGCTGCGCGAGAACGGCGCGGACGAAGAAAGCTGCGACGACATCGACGCCCGCGCGACCGAGATCTTCATGGCCTGCTCGTTCCAGGACCTGACCGGCCAGCGGACGCAGAAGATCGTCCAGGTGCTGCAGTATCTGGAGTCCCGCATCAATCTCATGGTCTCGATCTGGGGCATCGAAGGCAGCCAGGCGGAAGATCCGAAGTTCGTCGAGGACAAGCGCCCGGACGCGCATCTGCTGAACGGACCGCAGCTCGAGGGCAAGGGCGTGTCGCAGGACGCCGTCGACGAGATGTTCGGCGGCGAGGCGAACATGGACTTCGACGGTCTCGAGGCCGGCGCCGATGCGTCCGGCGAAGCGGAAGAGGCCGAGGCCTTCTCCGGCGCCATCGCCTCGGCCGACGAGATCGACGCCCTCTTCGCCTCGGACGCGGCGGAGACCGGCGCCGACGTGTTCGATGCCGCCGACGAGGACGCGGACGGGTCCGGCGACGATACGTCCGCGCCTTCGGCGGGGCTCGATTTCGACGACATCGATTTCGCCGATGCAGACGTTTTCGAAAAGCCCGGCCGGCCGCAGCCGGACATCGCCCCGGTGGACGACTTCGACGATGTCGTGATGGTCGACAGCGAGGAGGCCGCCGCCTGGGATGCCGAGTTCGAAACTCCGGACCCGCAGCCGGCCCGGCCGGCGCCGAAACGGGCGATCCTGGACAGCGGCGAAAGCGACGACCCGCTCGACCGCCTGTCCCCCGGCGAGAAGCAGTCGCTGTTCAGCTAACGACAGCCCGCCCTTTGTCCTTTGCCCTTCGCCCTTGGACCTGCGGCCGATTGTCTGTATCTCTTCGATCGGGGGCACATTGTGGCAATGGACGGGGCGCATGATCCGTGACCGGCTGGAGCAACTGGCAAGGACACGCGAGCCTTCGGCGCGCTCCGAACTCGTGCGCCTGCTCAGCGCCCAATATGCCGACAAGCTGGAGCGGGAGCCGACGGAAGCCGAGCGCCAGCTCTTTTCAGGCCTCGTGCTCGACGTCTTCGACCAGCTCGACCATTCGGTGCGCCTCGACATCGTCGTCCGCCTCGCCCGCACGGCCCGCATCACCCAGCCGCTTGCCGACCGCCTGACCGAGGAGCCCTTCGACGTCAGCGAGCCGGTGCTGGAACACTCGCCGGTGGTCAGCGCGGACAAGCTGCTCGAGGTGTCCCGCACGAGGTCGAACCGCCACCGGCTGGCGATCGCCCGCCGCCTCCATGTCCCCAAGGACATCGTCGACACGCTGATCGCCCGCGGCACGTTCCCGGTGATCAACGCCCTGCTGCACAATCGCGGCGCCGAATTCGCCGTAAGAGCATTGCTCGCGATCCTGATTCTCTCGGGCAGCGACCAGCGGCTGCTCTGGGCGCTGGCCCAACGCTGCGCCCTGGACGACGGCTTCCGCGACGACATGCGGATGATCTCGCAGACCGACTGCCCCTTGATGCCGGACGACCTGGAGCGGGCGCTCGATGATCCGCAGCAACTCGGCCGGCTGGCGGAGCGGGCCATTGCCGACGACCGGGATGCCGGCCTGGAGGTCGCGGGCGAGCAATTGTCGCGTCACGAGATCCACATCCAGATCGCCTCGGGCGAGCTGAGCTTCGAGAGCATCTTCCTGACGCTGATCGAACGCAAGGACATGGCGGGGATCATCTGGCTGGTGTCCCGCCACCTGTCCTTGCGCGACTCGACGGTGCGCGACACCTTCGCCTCGCAGGCCGGCGGGGCCGTCGCGCTGCTGATGAAGGAGACCGGCATCGGCCCCAAGGCCTATGGCAGGTTCCTGCGGCTCAGATGCGACTGGCTCGGCATCAACAGCAAGACCGTGGCGCAGGACGTCTACAATTACCGGACGATGCGGCACCCCGGCGGCCGACGCGCCTTCAACTGATCCTCGCCGCTTTCGCGACCTAGCCCGCCAGCGCCTTCGCCATCATGTCGGCGTCGATATTGCCGCCGGACAGGGTGAGCGCGACGACGCGCCCGGCGACCGGCAGCCGCCCCGACAGAACCGCCGCAAGGCACACGGCCCCGCCCGGCTCCACCACCAGCTTCAGCTCGCGGAAGGCGAAGGCGACGGCGGCAAGGGCTTCCGCGTCGCTGACCACCAGGCCGCGCTTTGCCCGCCGCCGGGTGATGGAAAAGCCGATCTCTCCCGGCTGGCGGGCGAGCAGCGCATCGCAGATCGAGCCGGCCTCGCTGGGATTGGCGACCGGCACGCCGGCCGCCAGCGAGCGCCCGTGATCGTCGAAGCCTTCCGGCTCCACCGGCAGCAATTCGCAATCCGGCAGCAGCGTCTCCAGCGCCAGGGCGATTCCCCCGGTCATGCCGCCGCCGCCGGCGCAGGTGAGCATCGCGTCCGGCACCAGCCCCATCGCCGCCGCCTGTTCGGCAACCTCGGCGCCGATGGTGCCCTGGCCGGCGATGACGCCGGCGTCATTGTAGGGATGAACCAGGGTCGCGCCGGTTTCCTCCGCGATTCCCAGGGCAATCGCATCCCGGTCGTCGACGCCGCGGCGATAGGTGACGATGCGGGCGCCCGAACGACGGGTGCGGTCGAGCTTGGCCTGCGGCGCATCCTGCGGCATGACGATGGTCGCCGGCATACCGAGCACGCGAGCGGCCTCGGCGACCCCTTGCGCATGATTGCCGGACGAACAGGCGACCACGCCGCGCGCGCGCCGGTCCTGCGGGATCAGCGAAAGCCGGTTGAAGGCGCCGCGAAACTTGAAGGAGCCGGTACGCTGCAGGGTCTCCGCCTTCAGCAGCACGGTGCCGCCGGTCATCTCGTCGAGAAACGGCGAGCGCAGCAGCGGCGTCACCACCGCTTCGCCGGCGATGCGCGTCCGCGCGTCGACAATGTCCTGAAATACCGGGTGCATGGGAATCGCGTCCATGGGGGGCCTCCTGCGGGAGCAAGATCCCTACACGATCACCGCGCATCCTTGAAGAGCGCGCACCACGCCCGCGCGCGATCCGGCGCAGATCGCCGGCCGGTCACGCCGCGCCGCGAGACTGCGCGATCTCGGCAGCGTGCAGGCAGTTGCCGAGAAACTGGCGGGTGCTGGCCTGCCAACTGTAGGACAGCGCCACCTCGCGGCAGCGCTCGCGCGAGATCGCCAGTGCCGCCACCGCCGCGCGGCCGAGATCCTCGTCCAGCACCCCGGCGCCGGTGCCCTCGAGAATGTCGAGCGGCCCCATCACCGGATAGGCCGCGACGGGAACGCCGGCCGCCAGCGCTTCCAGCAGGACATTGCCGAACGTGTCGGTGCGGCTCGGGAAGACCACCACATCGGCGGAGGAATAGTGCCAGGCGAGATCCTCGCCGGTCTTCGAGCCGGTGAACAGGACCTGCGGATAGCGCGCGCGCAGATCCGCCAGTTGCGGCCCGTCGCCGACCACCACCTTCGTCCCCGGCAGGTCGAGATCGAGAAAGGCGGCGATGTTCTTCTCCACCGCCACGCGGCCGACATACATGAAGATCGGCCCGGCGATCCCCTCGCCCAGGGCGCTGCCCTCGCGCGGGCGGAACAGCTCGTGATCGACGCCGCGCGACCAGCGCATCAGCTTGGTGAAGCCGCGCGCCGTCAGGTCCCGCTCCAGGGTCGGCGTTGCCACCATGCAGCCGTGACCGGCATTGTGGAACCCGCGCAGCCAGGCATAGGACCAGGACACCGGCACCGGCATGCGGGCCGACAGATATTCGGGAAAGCGGGTGTGATAGCTGGTGGTGTAGACGATGCCGAGGCTGCGCGCGACGCGGGCGGCCATCAGCCCGAGCGGGCCTTCGGTGGCGATGTGCAGGTGATCATAGCCGCCGGCCAGCACCCGCCGCCGCAGCGCCGCCGGCGTCGTCAGCGACAGGCGGATCTCGGCATAGGTCGGGCAGGGAACGGTGAAGAAATCCGCCGGCGACAGCACCTCCACCGGCATGCCCATCCGCAGCAGTTCCTCGACGGTCCGCTCGATGGAGCGCACCACGCCGTTGATCTGGGGATGCCAGGCATCGGTGACGATCAGCAGCGACTTCATGCCGCCGCCTGCGCCCGTCCGGTGGCACGGCTCTCGGCAGCCTGCACGTGCCGCGCCGCCTCCGCCCAGCGGATGATCTCGAACGTGCCGTCGTGATGCTCGGCGACGGCGGTGCAGCTTTCCACCCAGTCGCCGGTGTTGATGTAATGGGTGCCGAACTCGTGATGGTCGGCGGCATGGTGGATATGGCCGCAGATCACCCCGTCGACGCCTTGCCGCTCCGCCTCCCCCGCCAGGGTCTCCTCGAACTTGCCGATGAAGTTGACCGCGTTCTTGACCTTGAGCTTGGCCCAGGCGGACAGCGACCAATAGGTCAGCCCCAGCCGCCGGCGCAGCACGTTGAGCCCGGTGTTGAGGTTGAGCGCGCTGACATAGGCCCAGTCGCCGAGGAAGGCGAGCCAGCGGGCATGGCGCACCACCACGTCGAAGCGGTCGCCATGGATGACGAGATAGCGGCGACCGTCGGCCGTCTCGTGCACAGTTTCCTCGATCACCTCGATGCCGCCGAAATGCGTGCCGAGGAAATCGCGCAGGAACTCGTCGTGGTTGCCGGGCGTATAGACGATGCGGGCGCCCTTGCGCCCCTTGCGCATCAGCTTCTGCACCACGTCGTTATGGGCCTGCGGCCAGTACCACATGCGGCGCAACCGCCAGCCGTCGACGATGTCGCCGACCAGATAGATGGTCTCGGCATCGTGATACTTGAGGAAATCGAGAAGCATGTCCGCCTGGCAACCACGCGTCCCCAGATGGATATCGGACAGAAAGATCGCCCGGAAATGTCTCGGGGCCGGCTCGGAGGACATGGCACGCTCCTGACAAGACTTTGAGCGTCTAAATGCGCGATTCCGGTCTCAGAAATATGACAGGCGGCGGAAAACGACTCGAAAGACGGCACCGAAACCTGTCCGCATTGCCGCCGGCGCAGGACAGGACCTGCGGCAGGGCCGCGCAACTGGACGGGACGGGGACGGGTCCGCTATCAATCGGCAACGATGACCGGAGGGCCCCCGCCCCGTCCGGGCGACACTCGGGAGACACGACATGGATCTTGGACTTAGCGGCCGCAAGGCGATCGTCTGCGCCTCCAGCCGGGGCCTGGGGCGCGGCTGCGCCGAGGCGCTGGCGCAAGCCGGCTGCGACCTCGTCATCAACGGGCTCGACCGGCTCCGCCTCGACAAGACCGCCAGCGAGATCCGCTCCCGCTACGGCGTGACCGTGACCCCCATCGTCGCCAATGTCTCGACGCAGGAAGGCCAGGAGGCGCTGCTCGCCGCCTGCCCGCAGCCGGATATCCTCGTCAACAACAATGGCGGCCCGCCGCGCCGCGACTATCGCGAACTCGACCGCGAGGCGATGATCGACGGCGTCATCCAGAACATGGTCTCGCCGATCGAGATGATCCAGCGGGTGGCGGACGGAATGGCCGAGCGCGGCTTCGGCCGCATCGTCAACATCACCTCGATCACCGTCCGCATGCCGCTGGAGGGCCTGGACCTGTCGAGCGGCGCGCGCGCCGGGCTCACCGCCTTTCTCGCCGGCGTGTGCCGGACCTATGCGGGCCGCAACGTCACCATCAACAACCTGCTGCCGGGCAAGATGGACACCGACCGGCTGCGCGGCGGCATCGAACGGGCGGCCGGCCTGAGCGGCCGCAGCGCCGACGACATCGGCCGGGCGCAGCAGGCGGAAATCCCCGCCGGCCGCTTCGGCACCGCCGAGGAATTCGGCCAGATCTGCGCCTTCTATTGTTCGCAGCACGCGGCCTATGTCACCGGGCAGAACATCCTGATCGACGGCGGCCTCTACCCGGCCGCCTTCTGACGCCGCTCAGCCACAAACGCAGGACGCCGGCGGGGGATGCCCGCCGGCGTCCGTCGTCTTTCGGTTCAGGCTGCGGCTCAGTAGCCGCGCGCGCTGTCGTAGTCCGGCCGCGCCGCCGGCCCGCCCCAACGGTAGCGCAGCGACGCCGAGACGATGTTCACATGCGCATTGGCCTTGCCGACATAGCTGCCGACATTCGGGTTGTAGTCCTGATGGCCCGGAGCGATGTTGATGTTGGCCTTGCCCGCGTGGATATAGGTGTAGCCGAGGTCGAGGGACATATCGTCGGTGACCTTGTAGCTGGCGCCGGCCGACAGCCACAGCCGGTCGGTATCCGGCAGGCGGGTCGAGCGGATCTTGTCCGTGATCGGCGAGATCTCGTAGCCGATACCGGCACGCATCGTCAGGGCGTCGGTGACGTCGTACTCGCCGCCGATGGCGAAGAACCAGGCATCGCGATAGTTGAAGTGCAGCGTCTGCACGGTGGCGCCCGTCGCCTGCGAGGTGACGCGCGGCGACTTCAGCCGGCTCCAGTTGGTCCACTCGACCGTGCCGAAGACGCGGAAGGCGTCGGTGACGCGCTGCTTGGCCGAGAAGTTGATCATTTCCGGCGTGACCAGCCCCGCGTCGATCGCCGTCAAGCCGGCGGGCGTCTGGATGTTGCCGTCGAGCGACTGGCTGATCCCCGAGCGGAAGCCGAGGCCGAGCTCGGTTCCCTCGAACGGCTTGAAGGTGACGCCCGCCGTCACGCCGAAGCCGACATCGTCGCCGTCCAGGATCGCCGAGGGGTAGCCCGGAACATTGGGGAGCGCCGACTTCAGGGTGACCTTGAAATACTGGACCTGGACGCCGAAGGCGAAGGACAGCATGTCGTTCAGCTTGTAGCCGATGGTCGGCGTCACGTTGACCGACATCACCTTGGAGGTTCTGGAATAGAACTGCCCCGCCCAGTTCTGGTGCGGCTTGGTGGTCAGGCCGAAGGGCGCGTTGATCGACAGGCCCAGAAAGATCTGGTCGGTGAGCTTGTAGGCCGTGTAGGACGCCGGCACATAGCCCTCGCTGCCGATGTCGCCCGAGGGCGCCGAGCTCGGCGTCAGGCCGAGCACGCCGGCACCGATGGCCGAAGGCGTGAAGTTGCCGGTGATCTCGGCATTGGGAGCAATCAGCGAGTGATGGCTCTCAAAGGTGAACCCCTCCCCGGCCCCGGTGATGGTCGCCGGGTTCCAGAACATCGACGAGATCGACGGTCCGGTGGTGCCGCTGCCGGCGAACGACATACCCTGATAATAGGCGCTCTGCTCGCGCAAAGCGAAACCGCCGGCGAAGGCGGATGTTGAAGCAGACACCACCGCAATGGCAGCGGCGGACAATAGAAGGCTCTTCCTCGTAAGTGCCGTGCTCGTGAGTGCCATGTCTCGACCATTCCTCCCAGAATGTCAGGTACGGACAACCCCTCGCGTTCGTCCTGTTTGAGGAAGGATGAAAAACCCACGACATCTTCGCAATCGTCATGATTGGCGAGGGCTTGACGAGCAAGTTAACGCAAAAAAGCCGGCCCGGAGGTTCCGTAACGAGATATTTACGCAACGGAAGGCGATCGGCCACGCGAAAATCGGAGCACCCGTGACAGTTTCGCGACATCGCCACACACTCGACGCGCAATTGCCTAGATTTTAGGCAAATTCGTAGAGATACTGCCTCTCGTGTCTTTTTTGCTATGTGTTGCTCAATCGCAACAATTCAGGAGCGGCGGAGCAACGGGGGACGTCACTCCGCCGCCTGCGGCAGAGCCGGCGCGGGGTCCGGTGCACGCTCTGCCGTGTCCTGTTTCGCAGGTCCGATATCGGACTTGCGGCCGGTTTCCCCGGCGGGGGTCTTGGGCGCGTTCACCTCCGCTTCCGTCCTGTCCAGCCGGCGGCGGAACCAGAGCGCATAGAGCGCGGGCATGAACACCAGCGTCAGCACCGTCGCCACGGTCAGGCCGCCGATCATCGAGATCGCCATCGGCCCCCAGAAGATGTTCATCGTCAGCGGGATGAAGGCGAGCACGGCCGCCAGCGCGGTCAGGATCACCGGCCTTGCGCGGCGCACGGTGGACTCGATGATCGCCTCGCGCATGGTCGCCCCGGCCTGCAGATCGTGGTCGATCTGGTCCGCCAGGATCAGCGTGTTGCGCATCACCATGCCGCCCAGCGCGATGACGCCGAGAATGGCGACGAAGCCGAAGGCGGCATCGGCGATCAGCAGCGCGGCGACCGCGCCGATCAGGCCGAGCGGGAACGTCATGAACACCAGGATGGTCTTCGAGAAGGACTGCATCTGCAGCATGATCAGGACGGCCATCGCCAGGAACATCAGCGGAAACACCTTGGCGAGCGCCGCATTGGCCTTGGCCGATTCCTCCGCCGCCCCGCCGGTATCGATGCGATAGCCCGGCGCCAGGGTCGCCTCGATCTCGCGCATCGTCGGCAGCAGGGCCGCGGTGACGTCCGGCGCCTGCACGCCGGCCGCCACATCCGCCCGCACCGCCAGCACCGTCTCGCGGTTCCGCCGCCACAGGATCGGATCCTCGGCGGTGTAGTCGATCCGCGCCACCTGGGACACCGGGATCGCCCGCCCGTCGCGCACCTGCAGCACCATGTCGGCGATATCGCCGAGCGCGGCGCGTTCCGCCTCGTCCGCCCGCACGACCACCCCGACAGAATGCCGTCCCTCGCGCAGCGCCGTCACCTCGTATCCGGACAGCAGCGTCTGCAGCGACTGGCCGATCTCCGTCGTCGACAGCCCGAGGGCGCGGGCCCGGTCCTGATCGACCTCCAGCCGCACGCTCTTGACCTTTTCGCCCCATTGCAGCTCGACATTGCGCGTGTCCGGGTGGGCGCGCATCGCATCGCGCACCCGCGCGGCAATGGTCCGCACCTCTTCCAGATCCGGCCCGACAACGCGGAACTGCACCGGATAGCCCACCGGCGGCCCGAGCTCGAGCTTGTTGGCGCGCCCGTTCACCACCCCCTCGGCCTCCGCGAACCGGGCCTGCAACTCCTTGACGAGGGCCGTCGTATGCTCCCCGCCCTTGGTCTGGACCAGGATCAGCGCATAGCTCGGGTTCGGCAAGGCCGGGTTGTAGGCGAGGAAGAAGCGCGGCGCGCCCGCCCCCACATAGGTGGTGAAATAGTCGACATGCTCGCTGGTCGCGAGCCACGCCTCCAAGGCCTTCGCCTCCCGGTCGCTCGCCGCGAAGGAGGCGCCTTCCGGCCCCTTCAGCTCGACCAGCACTTCCGGGCGCGAGGAGCTGGGGAAGAACTGCTGCTTGACGAAGCCCATGCCGTAGCCGGCCGCGACCAGCAGCCCGATGGTGGCCAGCACCACCGGCAGACGGAAGCGCACCGCGCCGGTGACCAGCCGGCGCAGGCGGTTGTAGGCCGGCGTGCGGTAGATCGCGTCCTCGTCCTCGTGCCCGCGCTCGGCCGCGTGGCGCTCCAGCGAGCGCGGCAGCAGCTTCAGCCCGAGATAGGGGGTGAAGACGACGGCGACGATCCAGGAGACCAGCAGCGCGGTCGCGACGACCCAGAAGATGCCGCCGGCATATTCGCCGGCCGCCGACGCGGCGAAGCCGACCGGCAGAAATCCGGCGACGGTGACCAGCGTGCCGGTCAGCATCGGGAAGGCGGTGGATTCCCAGGCGAAGGTCGCCGCGCGGGCCCTGTCCCAGCCCTGCTCGATCTTCACCACCATCATCTCGATGGCGATGATGGCATCGTCGACCAGGAGCCCCAGCGACAGGATCAGCGCGCCCAGCGAGATGCGCTCCAGATCGATGCCCATCTGCATCATCGCCACGAAGGTGGCGGCCAGCGTCAGCGGCACGGAGAGGGCGACGATGATGCCGGTGCGGAAGCCCAGCGACAGGAAGGACACGAGAAGCACGATCGAGATGGCGACCGCGAATTTCAGCAGGAACTCGCCGACGGCCTCTTCCACCACTTCCGGCTGGTTCGAGACCTGGTGCATCTCGGCCCCGAGGGGGAGCCGCGCCTCGATCTCGGCCGCCTTCTCATGCAGGCGCTCGCCGAGCTCCAGCACGTTGCCGCCCGCCGACATGGCGACGCCGATCATGATCGCGTCCTCGCCATTGTAGCGCGACACATAGCTTTGCGGATCGGCGAGGCCGCGGGTCACCGTCGCGATGTCGCCGAGCCGGAACACCCGGCCCTCTGCCTGCACGGGCACGGCCGCCACCGCCTCGATGCCCTGCAGGCTGCCGCTGACGCGCACCTGCACCGTCTCGCTCGGCGTGTCGACGGAGCCGGACGGAACCACGGCGTTCTGCGCCGCCAGCGCATCGAAGATCGCGCTGACGGGAATGCCGAGGGTGGCGAGCTTGGCATAGGAGATATCGACATGGATCTTCTGGTCCTGCTCGCCGAAGAGCTGGACCTTCTCGACGCCCTCGACCGTCAGGAAGGACTGTCGCGCCATTTCCGCAAGATCCGACAGTTCGGTCCAGGTCGCGCCCGGAGCCGTCAGCGCATGCACCTGGACATAGACGTCGGCATATTCGTCGTTGAAGAAGGGGCCAAGCACGCCCTGCGGCAGGTCGCCGGCGATATCGCCCACCTTCTTGCGCACCTGATACCACAGGTCCGCGACCTTCGAGGGGGGCGTCGCGTCGTCGAGGACGATCTGCGTCGCCATGAAGCCCGGCCGGGTATAGGTCTCCAGCCGCGACAGCCAGGGCAGCGTCTGCAGCCGGGTTTCCACCCGGTCCGCCACCTGCTCCTGCATCTCCTCAGCGCTCGCGCCGGGCCAGACCGCCGTCACCACCATCACCTTGACGGTGAAGGACGGGTCTTCGTTGCGGCCGAGATTGCCATAGGCGTAAACGCCGGCGACCGCGGTGACGAGGATGAAGAAGAGAACGAGCGTCTGGTGCCGAATGGCCCAGGCCGACAGGTTGAAGCTGCTCATCGCAGGGCTCCGACCTGAACCGGACCCTGCGCCTGTCGCAGCACCGCGTTGATCTTCAGGCCCGGATCGAGCCGGTGAACGCCGAGACTGACCACATGGTCGCCAGTCGCAAGGCCGGAGAGGATCGCCCGCTCCGCCTCGATCCGGCGGACCACGACAGCGACCGCCTCGACCCGCTCCGCTCCGGGAGCCGCCCGCCAGACATGCGGCGTGGCGCCGGAATACCACACGGCGGTCAGCGGCACCGCGACCTCACCCTGCGGGGCCGCATGCTCGAGATGGACACTCGCGGTCATGCCGAGCCGCGCGTCGGCGCCCGGATCGTCGAGGGCGAAGCGCGCGGTGAAGGTGCGCGCCGCCGTGTCGGCGACCGGCGACAATTCGCGCAGCCGCGCCTGATAGCGACGGTCGGGACTGGCCCAGAGCGTCACGCTGGCGCGCGCGTCGGCGAGCCCCGTCACCTGCGCCTCGGGAATCGCCACCTCGACCTCCCGCTCGGCATCGCCGGCGATGCGCACGATGCCCTGCCCCGCGGCGACAACCTCGCCCGGCTCGGCCATCACCGCCGTCACCACCCCGTCGCGATCCGCCTTCAGGCTCGCGTAATCCAGTTGATTCGCCGCGAGGATGCGCTGCTCGACCGCCGCCTTCAGCGTGGCGGCGGCGGCGTCGTCCGCCGCGACCGCCTGATCGAGCGCCGCCTGCGAGACATGCCCCTTGTCCTTGAGGGCGCCGACGCGGATGCGATCCTCCGCCGTGCGCCGGGCCTGTGCCTCGGCGGCGCGCTCTTCCGCCTGCCGCGCCCGCAGCGCCGCGTTGAGGTCGTTCTCTTCGAGGCTGGCGATCGGCTGGCCCGCCGCGACCCGGTCGCCGACATCGACGAGCCGCGCCGAGATCTTGCCCCCCACCCGGAAGGCGAAAGGCGCATCGCTGCGCGCATGGACGGTTCCGGAGAATGTCACGCTGCGGCCATCCGCCGGGACGGCCGGCTCGACCCAGACCACGCGCGGCGTCGACGCAACGTCCGCCTCCTCCGACGCCTGGGGCTGGCAGCCGGCGATCACCCCCGCCAACACCAGCATGGGCCCGAGCCGCCCGCCGATGCGCCGCAGACGGAAAAGCGCGGCAGTGGGGACAGCAAGCGCGGGAAATGCGGGTAAGCGGCTCATCATACGGGCCTTTCGGAGTGCCGGCCGGCCCGTGGCAAGCCGGCATGGTCGATCGTGACCGGCGAGATATCGCCGTGCAGCCCTAATATGAGTTATCAATGACGATTGTCAATAATCGTCAGAGGACATATATATTCATGGTGTGTGACATACATTCACGCTACGACATGCCCGACCGACCACGCCTGCGGCAGCGGCGCGGCGGCCGACCGGCAAGGCCGGCTGGCACGCCGCCGGCGCCGGTCACGAGTTGACGCCTGCCGCAACGGCTCCCATTGTGGGCAAAAGGTTGCCGCGCAACCGGGCCGCAAGGGCAGCGGCCAGAAAACCGGATCAGTGCATCATGAGTGACTTGCTGGATAGGGAAGAGGCAGCCGCCAGGGACGGGACGAGCAGTCCGGCAACGCGCGAGACGCGGCGACGCATCGTCGAGAAGGCCAGCGAACTGTTCCACCTCTACGGCTATCAGAAGACGACGGTGGCCGACATCGCCCGCGAACTCGGCATGTCGCCGGCCAATGTCTATCGCTTCTTCGCCTCGAAGACGGAACTGACCAAGGCCGTCGCCGTGATGGTCACCAGCAGCATGCGCGCGGCCATGGAAAAGGGCGTCGACACGTCCGGCGGCGCCAGCGCCGACAAGCTGCGCCGGATGGTTCGCCAGCACTTCCACCACGTCCGCGAGCACTACACCGGCCATCGCAAGATCCACGACCTGCTGGAAGCCGCGATGGACGAAGCCTGGGACGAGGTCGAGAATCACAAGGCCGAAATGCGCGCGAGCTTCTCCCGACTGATCCGGGAAGGGATCGCGAGGGGCGAGTTTCCCGAGCAGGATGCCGACACCGCCGCGCTGCTGTTCCAGCACTCGCTGGTGATGTTCTTCCATCCCGCGCTGGTCGCCCAGACCTGCCGCTGCCTGCCGGAAGGCCACCAGGACCTGATGTTCGAGCCGATGGTGGATTTTGCCCTCGCCGCCCTGCGCGACGGCCGCTTCCGCGAACTGCCGCCGGGCCTGATGCAGCCGGCCGCGTGCTGAGTCGCAAGGGTCGGTCCTGTCGCCCGCTCAGGGCGCGCGCCCCTCAAGCACCTGGCGGTCGCTGACCTCGCTCCACGGTGCCAGCCGCTCCAGCGCGCGCGTGTAGCTGAGGTGAATGTCCCGCGCGATGTCGCTCGTGCTGGCGAGCGCCGCGACCACATCCCGCGACGTGTCGCGCAGGGCCAGCATCACGTCGGGCGGGAAGCGCCGCAACTCGACGCCGTCCTCCTGGACCAGGAGGCGCAGCGCCTCCGCATTGCGCCAGGAGCTCTCGGCGATGGAATGCAGCGTCTCGGTGCGGCAGGCGGCGACGATCACCGCCTTGAGATCATCCGGCAGACCCTCATAGGCGACCTGATTGACCAGCGCTTCGCTCGCCCCGTTCGGCTCGTGAAAGCCGGGCGTGTAGCACAGCTTCGCCACCTTCTGCAGGCCGATCGCCCGGTCGCCCTCGGGCCCGAGGAACTCCGCCGCGTCGAGCAGCCCGCTTTGCAGCGCCGCGACGAGTTCTCCCGGCGGCAGGGAGACGGGCGTCGCCCCGAGGCGGCGCATCACCTCGCCGCCAAGGCCCGGCATGCGGATCCGCAAACCGCGAAAGTCGTCGAGCGACAGCACCGGCCGCATGAACCAGCCGCCGAGCTGCGGCCCGCTGTTGCCGCCCATGAACGGCCGGATGCCGAAGGGCGCATAGAGCCTTTCCCACAACCCCATGCCGCCGCCCTGCTCCAGCCAGGAGACATGCTCGGAAGGAAGCAGGCCAAAAGGCACGGCCGAGAAGAAGACGGCGGCAGGCAGCCGGTCCTGCCAGAAGGCGGGCGATGAATGCCCCATCTGCGCCGTGCCGGAGGACACCGCGTCGAAGACCTCGCCGCCGGCAACGAGGCCGCCGGCGGGAAACAGCCGCACCCGCATCCGCCCGCTGCTGAGGCGCGCGATCGCGTCGCAGAGCCGTGCGGCCGACACGCCCGGACCCGGCATGCCGGCGGGCCAGGTCGTCACCATCTTCCACTCGATCGTCGTCTGCGCCAGCGCCGGGGCGGCCAGCCCGCCGACGAGCCCAGTCCCGGCGAGCCCAGTCCCGACGAGACCGGCCCCGGCAAGGCCGAGCGCGCCGCGCCGGGTCACCGAGGCGGCTCCCGAGGAACTGGCGGATGTCTTGCGATGTGTCATTCGACGCCTGGAACCCTCTGTGCCGAGCATGCCGGGCCGCGGATCGCGCCGCTTGCACGCGGACACTGTTCGAACCGGTGTTTCATGGCAGACTCCGACATGGGGGGCAACTGCGCAAGCCTTGCGCGTTCAAAGTTTATCAACCGCGCGCAACATGCCGCGACCGGCCGGGGCACAGCACGGTTGCCCTTGCCCCACCCGGCGGCATCCGCTTCACTGTCGCCATGAGTCGCGGCGCCCGCCGCCCTTGCAGCCGGAGACGTCCATGGTTCCGTTTTTCGTGATGATCAAATGCCATCTCGGCAAGGCCTACCAGGTCGCCAACGCCATCGCCGATGCGGAAATCGCGTCCGAGATCTACTCGACGGCCGGCGACTACGACCTGCTGGTCAAGTTCTACATCGACGACGACGCGGATATCGGCCACTTCGTCAACGAGAAGGTCCACCCCTTCGACGGCATCCTCGACACCAAGACGATCATCACGTTCAAGGCGTTCTGACGCGCCTTGAACGAGCCGTGCCGGCTCAGACCTTGGACGGGGGGACCGTGCTGCGCTCCCGCGACCGGTCGAGGCCGAGCTGGCGCTCGCGGAAGATGACGAAGACGCCGGCGCCGATGACGATGGCCGCGCCGCCGATGACCTCGAGCGTCGGAACTTCCGCGAAGACGATCCAGCCGACCAGCACGGTCCACAGCATCGTCGTGTATTCGAACGGCGCGATGGTCGAGGCGTCGGCATAGCGGTAGCTCTGGGTCAGCAGGATCTGCCCGACGCCTCCCGAAAGCCCGATCGCCACCAGCATCACCGCGTCGGTGGCATCCGGCATCACCCAGCCGAACGGCGCCGACATCAGCGCGAAGACCGAGGTCACGCCGGCGAACCAGACGACGATGGTCGAGGTGCGCTCGGTGCTGGTCAGCCGGCGCACGGTGATCATCGCCAGCGCCATGAAGATCGCGCTGGCAAAAGCCAGCATCGCCCCGAGCGAGGCTTCTTCCGTCGGCGCGGCGCCGGACAGATGCGGCGACAGGATGATGAGGATGCCGAGGAAGCCGACGGCGACGGCGCTCCAGCGATAGGCCCGGACCTTCTCCCGCAGGATCACGGCGGCCAGCGCCACCGTCATCAGCGGCGCCGAGAAGCCGATCGCCGTCGCATCGGGCAGCGGCAGCAGCGCCAGAGCCGCGAACCACAGCGACATGGCGGTTCCCCCCACCAGCGCGCGGCTGATATGGCCCCAGGGCCGCCGCGTCACGAAGGCGTCGCTCACCCTGCCCTGCCAGGCGATCACCAGCAGCACCGGCAACATGCCGAAGAAGGAGCGGGCGAAGATCACCTCGCCGACCGGATAGACGCCGTCGAGCAGCTTCACCATGGCGACCATGCCGGTGAAGACGAGCGCGGACGCCACCTTCAGCGCGATGCCGAGCCGGGGATTGTAGGCGTTGAGTTCGGCCGTTCCCGGCGACTGGCTGGCTGCGGGGGCAGCGCGCTCAAGGGACATTGCGGGTCAGGGTCCGCCCGTGAGACCGGCGGTGCGGACAGCCGGCAGGATGAAACATCCTCTATTTATAGGATGAATCGCGCAAGGCCGCCTGCGGGAAATGCAAGGCACCCTTGCGCGATACACATGACTTAGCTCAGCTATTCGCCGCCCGGAACGCCTCCCACACCCGCTGCGGCGTCGCCGGCATGTCGATATGGGCAAGGACGCCGCCGCGCCGCAGGGCATCGACGACCGCGTTCATCACCGCCGGGCCCGCGCCGATCGTGCCGGCCTCGCCCGCTCCCTTGATCCCCAGCGCATTGGTGGTGGAGGGAATGTTGTGGGTCTGGAAGCTGATGTCGGGAATGTCGGCCGCCCTCGGCATCTGGTAGTCGAGGAAGGAGGCCGTCAGCAACTGCCCGTCCTCGTCATAGACGGTGCTCTCCATCAGGGCCTGGCCGATGGCCTGGACGACACCGCCATGCACCTGGCCGGCCAGCAGCAGCGGGTTCACTGTGACGCCGAAGTCGTCGACGATCACATAGTTCAGCAAGGTGATGTCGCCGGTCTCCGGATCGACCTCCAGCTCGCAGACATGGGTGCCGTTGGGATAGGTCGCCTCCGCCTGCTTGACCTCCTCGCGCGCCCAAAGCTGCTCGGGCGCGGACGCGGCGATCTCGGCCAGCGTCACCGACCGGTCGGTGCCGACGACGCGGACCTCGCCGCCGACCAGTTCCAGGTCCGCCGCGCCGGCCTCCAGCCTGTCGGCGGCAAGATCCTTGATCTTCCTGACGAGGCTGCGCGAGGCCTCCAGCACGGACGGAAGGCCGATCGGGATCGAGCGCGAGCCGCCCGTGCCGCCGCCCTTGCGCACCCGGTCGGTATCGCCCTGGATCATGGTGATGCGGTCGAGATCGACGCCGAACTGCTCGGCGATGATCTGGCCATAGGCGGTGGCGTGCCCCTGGCCGTTGGTCTGGGTGCCGATCAGCAGCGTCAGCGAGCCGTCGCGGCCAAGCTCCACCGTCGCCTCCTCGGAGCCGGCGAAGGCGCAGGCCTCGATATAGGTCGCCATGCCGATGCCTCGATAGCGGCCGCGTGCGGCGGATTCCTCCGCCCGCGCCGCAAATCCCTGCCAGTCGGCCGCCGCCAGCGCCTGGTCCATGTGGACAGCGAAGTCGCCGGTGTCGTACATGCGCCCGGTCAGGGTCGTGTAGGGCATCTGCTCGGGGCGGATGAAGTTGCGCCGGCGCAGCTCCGCCGGCGACATGTCCATCTCCGCCGCCGCCTTGTCGACCAGCCGCTCCAGCAGATAGGCCGCCTCGGGACGCCCGGCGCCGCGATAGGCATCGGTCGGCGTGGTGTTGGTGAAGACGCCCTTGACCACGCCATACATCACCGGCACGTGGTAGAGGCCGGTCGCCATCGACAGGCCGAAGCTCGGGATCATCGGGCCGTACTGGTGCAGATAGGCGCCCATCGCCGCGACGATCTCCACCCTGAGCGCCAGGATGCGCCCGTCGGCGTCAAGCGCCACTTCCGCCGTGGAGAGATTGTCGCGCCCATGCGCGTCGGCGAGGAAGTGCTCGCTGCGCTCGCAGATCCACTTGACCGGCCGCCCCAGACGCTCCGCCGCGACGAGGCAGGCCGGATATTCCGGATAGACGAAGTTCTTGGTGCCGAAGCCGCCGCCGACATCCGGCGTGATGACGCGCAACCGCTCCCTCGGGATGCCGAGGATGTCGCCGGCGATGATCGCCTGCATGCTGTGGCCGCCCTGGGTCCCGGCGGTCAGCGTGTAGCGGCCGCTCGCCGCGTCGTATTCGCCGATGCAGCCGCGCGGCTCCATGTAGTTGCACACCAGTCGGTTGTTGACGATGTCGATCCGGGCCACATGATGCGCGGCCTCGAACGCCCGGTCGGTGGCCGCCGCATCGCCGGCGTCGTAGACGAACGCGAGATTGCTGCCGCTCTGCGGCCAGACCAGCGGCGCGCCGGGCGTCAAGGCGTCGCCCGTCTCGATCACCGCATCGAGCGGCTCATAGTCGACATCGATCAGTTCGGCCGCCGACTTGGCGTTGGCGAGCGTGTCGGCGACGACCAGCGCGATCGGCTCGCCGACATGGCGCACCGTGTCGGTGGCCAGAACCGGGCGCGGCGGCACCGCATGGCGGGTGCCGTCCGACTGGGTCATCACCGTCTTGGTCGGCATCGGGCCGAGATCGGGAATGTCGGCCGCCGTCATCACCATGGCAACGCCGGGGGCGGTCCGTGCCGGCTCCAGATCGCCGAGGGCGATGCGGGCATGGGCGACGGACGAGCGCAGCACATAGGCCCGCAAGGCCCCCTCCGGCTGCACATCGTCGGTGTAGCGCCCCCGGCCCGTGACCAGCGCGTCGTCTTCCTTGCGGCGCACCGGTGCGCCGATGCCGAACTTGCCGTGCACCAATTCGTTCATTCGAGTGCCTCGTTGCTGACAGCGGGACAGGGTCCCGAGATCGCTGCGATGATTGCGGAAACTGTTGCATGCGACATGTCGCATGCTGCGGAAGGGTCAAGGCCGATCATGGCGGATACCGCGTCCCGGCGGGAGCGCCAGTGTGTGCAGGCGCGAAGCTTAGCGGCAAAACCGCGTTCCCGCCAAGGGGGAGCGGAACACCGGCCGGGCCCTTTCGCGAATGCGGACAATGGGACTATGCTCAACCTCTCACCTTCTTGCGGCGGCGCTCGTCGCCTGCCCGCCCACGGATAGCCCGATGCCCCAACCTTCCGAGCACACGCCCCCGGACCCTCCCGATTCCGCGGACAGGCGCAGCCTCGCCCAGCGCTACCGCGACACCGGCGACAGGCTGTCCCTGTTGCCCGCCAACATCCGCGGCATCCTGTGGATGCTGCTGGCCGGCATCTTCTTCACCGCCATGGTGACGCTGATCAAGCTGCTGGGCGCGCGGCTGCATGTCGCCGAGATCATCCTGATCCGCCAGATCATCATGACGCTCATCGTCGCCCCGGTGATCCTTTCCGGCCTGCCCGGATCGCTGAAGACGCAGCGCCCCGGCCTGCATGTGATCCGCGTCGGCTGCGCCTCGGTGGCGATGCTGGCCGGCTTCACCGCGATCATTCACCTGCCGCTCGCCGACGCCACCGCCATCGCCTTTTCCAAGACCTTCTTCCTGACGATCTTCGCCATCCTGTTCCTCGGCGAGACGGTCGGGCGGCACCGCTGGGCGGCCACCATCATCGGCTTTGTCGGGGTGGTGGTGATTCTGCAGCCGGGCGGCGACACCGGCTTCAGCATCTATGCGGCGATGGCGGTGCTGGGCGCGGCCTCGGCCGCCGTCGTGATGATCATCATCCGCAAGCTGTCGCAGGTCGAGCGACCGGTGACCATCCTCACCTATCAGGCCTTCTTCGTCGGCCTGATCATGCTGCCGATCGCCCTCTACAACTGGCGCACGCCGACGCTGGAGGAATGGGGGTTGCTGCTGCTGGTGGGCATCGCCTCCTGGGCCGGGCAGATGTGCAACATCCGCGCCTTCCGCGCCGGCGAAGCCTCGGCGCTTGCCGCGCTCGACTATGCCCGCCTGATCTATGCGACGATCATCGGCTTCCTGGTCTTCGGCGACCTGCCGGCGCCGGTCACCTATGCCGGTGCGTCGCTGATCGTCGCCGGTGCGCTCTATACGGTCTGGCGGGAAAACCGGCTCGGCCGCCAGGTCACCGCGCGTGTCGGCGTGCGGGCCGATCCGCCCTGACCTTGCAGCAAGGGCTCACGCGCCACGAGTTCAGGTACCACGAGTTCAGGCACCGTTGAAATGCGGCGTCCAGATCCCGTCGATCCGGTAGCCGCCGAGCGTTTCGGCCATCTGCGCGAAGGCCGGCGTCCTGCTGAAGGCAATCAGCGCCTGGAACGGCGGCTCGAACCAGTCCCGCCGCGACACCAGCACGTCGAACCGCTCCTCGCAGACGGGCACGAAATCGAGCCGGAACTGCCGGGCAGAAGCGGCAAGGCCGAAGGCCGCATCCGCCCGCCCGTCGAGCACGGCAAGCGCCGCCTCGCGCTCGTCGCGGGCCATCGGCCCGCCCTCGGGCAGCGCGATGCCGGCTTGCGAAAGCAGCCGCTCCATCAGGTGCTGGCTGCCCGCCTGCGGCTGGCGCCGCACCACGCGCCTGCCGGCAAGATCGGCAATGGCGGCGATGCCGAGCGGATTGCCCGGCGCGACGATGATGCCGCGGTTCCGCCAGGCCCATTCGGCAAGGACCACCGGGCGGAAGCGGAAGCGCCGCGCGACAAGGTCGGTGTTCCAGCCCTCGTCCTGGACCATATGAAGGCCGGCCGCGATCCCCTCCAGATGGTCGAACCGGTCGAGCCCGTCGAGGCTGCCGTCGAAAAAGGCGGCGAGCCCCGAGCCCGATTCGCGCAGCGCCCATTCCAGCAGGGGATCATGGCTGCCCAGCAGCACGGCCGGCCGGACGCCGTCGCCCGCCGGCGCCTCGCTGGCATTCTCGATCCAGGCAAGCACCACTTCGCGCGGGAACAGCAGCTTGCCGGTGGCGCGGCTGTGCGGAATTTCCCCCGCCGCCGCCAGATCGTAGATCTTGCGCTCCTTCACCCGGAGCAGGTCGGCCATTTCCCGTGTGGTCAGGTAGGTCGGCAGGTCGGCCGTCATTGTGCCAGGGCCCCGTAGCGATTGGCGGAAAGGATCGCGGCCGACAATGCCAACTCGGCCGGCGCGCATCAAGCGCCGGCCGTCACCGTCGCCATCTCCGGGCCGGGGCCGGGGCCGCGCCTCAGCCGCCCTCCGCCTTGGCGCGCTTGGCCGCTTCCTCTTCCACCAGTTCCTTCTTGGACAGCTTGCCGACCATCGTCTTGGGCAGGGCGTCGCGGAATTCGATCTCATGCGGCAATTCGATGGGCGACAGATGCTCCTTCAGGAAGCTGCGCAGATCCACCGCCGACAGCTCCTCGCCGGAGCGGAGCTTGACGAAGGCCTTCGGCGCCTGGCCGCGATAGGGGTCAGGAATCGCGATGACGATCGTCTCCTCCACGGCGGGATGCTGGTAGATCGCCTCCTCGATCATCCGCGGATAGACGTTGTAGCCCGAGCACAGGATGAGGTCCTTGATGCGGTCGACCAGATAGACGAAACCGTCCGGGTCGCGATAGCCGACATCGCCCGTATGCAGGGCGCCGTTCTCGATCGTGCGCGCCGTCTCCTCCGGCCGGTTGTAATAGCCGGCCATCACCTGCGGCCCGCGCACCACTAACTCGCCCTTCTCGCCTTCGGCAACGCGTTCCGACGGATTTTCCAGGCTGCGGAACTCCAGCACCGTGCCCGGAATCGCCACCCCGATCGAGCCGGCGCGCCGGTTCTCGTTGAGCGGGTTGGCCGCAACCACGGGCGAGGCCTCGGTCAGACCGTAGCCTTCGACCAGGATGCAGCCGGTCAGTCCCTCGAACTGGGTCTTCACCTCCACCGGCAGCGGCGCACCGCCCGAGATGCACAGGCGGATCGAGGTCAGGTCGTAGTTCGGCGTCATCTGCGAATTGTTGATCGCGGTGTAGATCGTCGGAACGCCCGGAAACAGCGTGATCTTCTTCCGCCGGACGGTTTCGAGCAGCATCTTCAGCTCGAAGCGCGGCATCAGAACCATCTCGGCCGCCAGCACCACGGACAGGTTCTGCGCCACCGTCATCGCGAAGACATGGAAGAACGGCAGGACGCAGAGCATCCTCTCCTCGCCGACCTTTGCGTTGCAGAAGAGCGACCGCATCTGCTCGATATTGGCGGCAAGGTTGGTATGCGTCAGCATCGCGCCCTTGGGAACGCCGGTGGTGCCGCCGGTATATTGCAGGACGGCGATGTCGGTGTCGGGCTTGATGTCGGCAACGCGCGGGCTGGCCCCGTGACCGATCACCTCCGCGAACCGGGGATGCGCGGCGTCCTGCGGAATGCGGGCGCGGTCCCGGCCCTTGAACAGCGTGAACAGCAGCTTCTTGGGCTGCGGCAGGATATCGGCCATCGGGCAGACGATGATGCGGTCGAGCGAGCCCTCGCGCCGCACCGCCTCGACCTTGTCATAGATGACCTTGAGGTCCATCGTCACCATGATGCGCGTGCCGCTGTCCCGCGCCTGGAAGGACAGTTCGCGCTCCACATAGAGCGGATTGAAGTTGACGACGATGCCGCCGATCTTGAGCACGGCGAAATAGAAGATCGTGTAATAGGGCGTGTTGGGCAGGCACAGGCCCACCTTGTCGCCCTTGACGATGCCCATCGCCTGCAGCCCCGTCGCCGCCCGGTCGGACAGCGCGGAAATCTCGCCATAGGTCCAGCCCTTGCCGAGGAAATCCATGGCGGGCTTGCGGCCATGTTCCCTGGCGGCCGTATCGAGATAGGTGTGGATCGGCTGCGGACGAAAAGCGGCAAGCCAAACCTGCGGTTCGCTCACGATGGTTCCTCCCGGACCCGGCACGTTGTCCCGTGCCCCTGTTGTGTCATGGCCCTTTGTCTCAAGGCGCCGATGTGTGACGGCCCTTGGTGCCATGGCCGTGTCCTCTCGCGGCTCCGCCTCCCGCACGGATCCGCGGCCGGCTCACCCGGCTAGCTCAACATGGCCAAAGCTTCCCTTTACGTCAACGTTAAATGTGCCCGCCGAGCGAGTGGGCAGTCTATCATGCCGCCGCTGCTCTCGATATGGCGGGCATGGCGCCCCGCTCACGCCAGCAGCGCGAACCGGTCCACGTCGAACATCCCCCGGTCGGTGATCTTCAGGTGCGGAATGACCGGCAGCGGCAGGAAGGCCACCTGCAGGAACGGCTCCGGCAGGGTGCAGCCCAGCGCCCGGGCGGCGATCCGCAGCGAGCCCAGCGCGTGACGCACCTCCTCGAAGGCGGCAAGGCTCATCAAGCCGGCGACCGGCAGGGCCAGTTCCGCCATCACCGTCTCGCCCTTCGCCACCACGAAACCGCCCTGCAGCTCGGCGATCCGGTTGACCGCCGTTGCAATCGACAGATCGTCGCAGCCGACGACGCAGATGTTGTGGCTGTCATGGCCGACGGAGGAGGCGATCGCCCCGCCCTGGAGGCCGAAGCCGGAGACGAAGCCCCGGCCGATATTGCCGTTCCTGCCGTGCCGCTCCACCACCGCGACCTTGGCGACATCGGACACCGGATCGGCCTCTAACCCGCCCTCGCCCGCCGGCAGGCTGCGCGACAGATGCTCGGTGATGATCCGGCCCGGCACCACGCCGATGACGGCGGTCTCGTTCTCGCCGGAGGCGGCGATCCTGAAATCCGCCGCTGTTACCGGCCGCTGCAGGCGGACGCTGTCGAGCCCGACCGGCTGCAGCGACGCGCGCGCGGCGAAGGCTACCTCGTCGACCGGCCGCCCGCCGGCGATCACCGAATGAACCCGGCAGTCTTCCAGATCGTCGAGCAGCACGAGATCGGCGCGCCAGCCCGGCGCCACCTGGCCCCGGTCGCGCAAGCCGAAGGCCACCGCCGCCGACCAGCTCGCCGCCCGATAGGCATCGCAGGGCCGGGCGCCGCGGGCGATCAGCCGCCGGATCATGCTGTCGAGATGACCTTCCTCGGCGATATCGAGCGGGTTGCGGTCGTCGGTGCACAGGCAGACGAAGGAGGAGGTGTCCGGCGTCAGGATCTCGGCCAGCGCCTCCAGATCCTTCGACACCGAGCCTTCCCGGATCAGGATGGTCATGCCCTTGGCGAGCTTCTCGCGTGCTTCGGCCGCCGTGGTTGCCTCGTGGTCGGTGCGGATGCGCGCGGCGAGATAGCCGTTGAGATCGAGGCCCGACAGCAGCGGCGCGTGCCCGTCGATATGGCCGTCCTGGAACGCCGCCAGCTTGGCGATCGCGCCGGGATCGCCGGCGACCACGCCGGGAAAATTCATGAATTCGGCAAGGCCGATGACCTTGGGATGGGCGCGGAACGGCTCGAGATCCTCGATCTCCAGCCGCGCGCCGGCGGTCTCGAAGGCGGTCGCCGGCACGCAGGACGAGAGGTTGACCCTGAGGTCCATCAGCGTGCGCTCGGACGCATCGAGGAAATAGCGAAGGCCGGCAGCGCCGAGCACATTGGCGATCTCGTGCGGGTCGCAGATCGCCGTCGTCACCCCGTGCGGCAGCACGCAGCGGTCGAATTCCAGCGGCGTCACCAGCGACGATTCGACATGCAGATGGGTGTCGATGAAGCCCGGCACGACGATGCGGCCGGCCCCGTCGATTTCGCGTTTCCCGCGATAACGTCCATGCGTTCCGACGATCCGCTCGCCGACAATCGCCACATCCGTGTCCGTCAGCGATCCGTCGAGGATGGAGAACAGCCGAACGTTGCGCACGACCAGATCGGCCGGGATCTCCCCCCGCCCGGCGGCGATCGCCCGCTCCAGAAAGCTGCGTGTTTCCATCGTGTTCGGCATGTTCTGCTCCCTGGCGTGCGATCCCTGCACCCTGCCTCGCATTCAAGCATGGCACAAGCGCGGCAGGGCGCGCCAGCACCACCCGACGTTGCGGATTCCGCGATGCAGCACGGAAAGCGGATTGACAAGGTCCCCGTTCCGATAATTAATAAATCAACTGAAAGAAATAAAACCGCATGACGATCCGCCCGGCAGAGGCGGAGGCGGATCAGGGGAGGACAGTCGAGGTGGCCAGGCGCCCGCTTGTCGGACAGGGATCGAATTCCGTTCAGTTGCGCCGCTACAACGAGCGCATCGTGCTGCAGGTGCTGCGCCGGGTCGGCGAGGCGTCCAAGGCCGATCTCGCGCGCCTTGCCCAGCTCACCAACGCCGCCATCGGCGGCATCATCCAGGACCTGACGACCAGCGGGCTGATCGAGACCCTGGGCAAGCGGCACGACGGCGGCCGCGGCCAGCCGGCGACGATGCTGCGCCTGGCGGCGACGGGGGCCTATGGCTTCGGCGTGCGCATCGACCGGACCTCGATCGAGACGGTGCTGGCGGACTTTTCCGGCCGCATCATCGGCCGCCAGTCGCATGACCGCTTCCTGCCCGAACCCGAGCGGGTGGTCGACATCGTCGCCCGCGACATCGCCAGCCTGCTGCGTCTCGTCTCGCCGGAAGAGCATGCGCGCATCGCCGGGGTCGGCGTCGCCATGCCGTTCAACCTCGGCTCCTGGCTGCATGAACTCGGCCTGCCGAGGGCGAACTTCCATCTGTGGGACGACATCGACTTCAAGCAACTCCTGCAGGACGCCATCGACTTCCCGGTCTTCTCCGAAAACGACGGCACCGCCGCCGCCATCGCCGAGCTGTTTTCCGGGGCCGGCCGACACGCCGACGATTTCCTCTACCTCTTCCTCGGCCCCGCCATCGGCGGCGGCGTCGTCTATGGCGGCGACTGCGTCAAGGGCGTGCGGGGCAATGCCGGCGACGTCGCGATGATCCCGGTGCCGCGCAGCCGCCTCGCCTCCGCCCCGGCGCCGCGCGGCGAGATGGACATCCTGCTGACCCGCGCCTCGCTCTCGGCGCTGAAGCGCCACCTTGCCCATCACGGCATCCTCGCCGAAACGCGGGACGATCTCGAGCGGGCCGTGGAAAGCAACCACCCGGCGGTCGAGGAATGGCTTGCCGACTGTGTCGCCGCGCTGACGCCGGCGATCTGGTCGGCGATCTCGCTGATCGACGTGCCGCTCGTCGTCATCGACTTCGACATCGACGGCGGCCTGCCGCAGCGGCTGATCGACGAGTTGACCCGCGCGCTGGCGCTGGCCGCGCCGCAGTCGCGCGTGCCGCCGCGCCTGCAGCGCGGCTCCTTCGGCCAGGACGCGGGCGCCGCCGGCGCCGCCAACCTGCCGATCTTCTTCAACTATTCGCCCCGCACCGCGATCCTGACCGCGAACGAGGGCAAACAGGGTGCCGCCGATGCCGCCGCGCGCAAGGCGCGAAAGGACATCGAGCCCGCACAGGATGGCCGTCCGGCATGAGGAGCCGGGCGGTCCGCGACGCGATCGCAAAACCAACTGGGAGGAACTGACCATGCTTAGGAAACTGATGCTCGCCGGCACCGTGCTCGGCATCGCCGCCGCCACTCCGGCGCTCGGCGCCGACATCACGGCCTGCCTCGTCACCAAGACGGACACCAATCCGTTCTTCGTCAAGATGAAGGAAGGCGCCACCGCCAAGGCGGCCGAACTCGGCATCCAGCTCAAGTCCTATGCCGGCAAGATCGACGGCGACCACGAGAGCCAGGTCGCCGCCATCGAGACCTGCATCGCCGACGGCGCCAAGGGCATCCTGATCACCGCCTCCGACACCAAGGCCATCGTCGACAGCGTCAGGCAGGCGCGCGATGCCGGCATTCTCGTCATCGCCCTCGACACGCCGCTGGAGCCCACCGACGCGGCCGATGCGACCTTCGCCACCGACAATTTCAAGGCCGGCGAACTGATCGGCCAGTGGGCCCTCGCCACCCTCGGCGATGCGGCGGCGGATGCCAAGATCGCCATGCTCGACCTCGCCGTCAGCCAGCCCTCCGTCGACGTGCTGCGCAACCAGGGCTTCCTGACCGGCTTCGGCATCGACGTAAAGGACCCGAACCGCTGGGGCGACGAGGACGATCCGCGTATCGTCGGCAACGACGTGACCGCCGGCAACGAGGAAGGCGGCCGCCGCGCCATGGAGAACCTTCTGACCAAGGATCCGATGATCAACGTCGTCTACACGATCAACGAACCGGCCGCCGCCGGTGCCTATGAGGCGCTGAAGGCGATGGGCCGCGAGAAGGACGTGCTGATCGTCTCCGTCGACGGCGGCTGCCCGGGCGTCAAGAATGTCGTCGACGGGGTCATCGGCGCCACCTCGCAGCAATATCCGCTGCTGATGGCCTCGCTCGGCATCGAGGCGATCAAGACCTTCGCCGACACCGGCGCCAAGCCGGAGCCGACGCCGGGCAAGACCTTCTTCGACACGGGCGTGGCACTCGTCACCGACCGGCCGGCGGAGGGCGTACCCTCCATCGACACCAAGGAAGGTCTGGACAAGTGCTGGGGCTGATGCCCGGCACCAGATACTGAGGAAAGCTCCGCGCGGGACGGCACCCGCCCCGCGCGGACGATCCGCCGGCACCCCTCGCCGGCACGGCCGTCCAGGCAAGGTTGCGGGGCCGGGCAAGGTTGCGGGGCCGGGTAAGGTTGCGGGGGAGGAGACCCAATGAGCGACGCACAGACATCCGCGAAAGACGACTTCGAGAAAGGCCTTGCCGGGAGTTCGACGCAGGTCGCCGCCTTCGCGCGCGCCGACCGGCCGCTGATCGACCGCATCCAGCACCGCCTGCACGCCCGGCCGGAATTCGTGCCGCTGATCGTGCTGCTGCTGTCGCTGGTGGTCTTCGGCATCCTGCTCGGCTCGAAATTCTTCTCGCCCTTCACCCTGACCCTGATCCTGCAGCAGGTCGCCATTGTCGGCATCGTCGGCTGCGCCCAGTCGCTGGTGATCCTCACCGCCGGCATCGATCTTTCGGTCGGCGCGATCATGGTCCTGTCGTCGGTGGTGATGGGCCAGTTCACCTTCCGCTACGGGCTTCCGGCCGAGATCGCGGTGCTGTGCGGCCTCGCCTGCGGCGCCTTGTGCGGCTTCATCAACGGCGCCCTTGTCGCCTGGATGCGCCTGCCGCCCTTCATCGTCACGCTCGGCATGTGGCAGATCGTGCTGGCAACCAACTTCCTGTATTCGGCCAACGAGACGATCCGCAGCCAGGACATCGAGGCAAATGCGCCGATCCTCCAGTTCTTCGGCGAGAAGTTCACCATCGGCGGCGCCGTCTTCACCTATGGCGTGATCGCCATGCTGGTGCTGGTTCTGGTGCTGAACTACGTGCTCAACCACACCGCCTGGGGACGGCATGTCTATGCGATAGGCGATGACCCGGACGCCGCCGAACTCGCCGGCGTGCGCGTCTCCCGCATCCGCATCTCGGTCTATACGCTCGCCGGTCTGATCTGCGCGATTGCCGGCTGGGCGATGATCGGCCGGCTCGGCTCGGTCTCGCCGACCAGCGGCCAGTTCACCAACATCGAATCCATCACCGCCGTGGTGATCGGCGGCATCTCGCTGTTCGGCGGACGCGGCTCGATCCTCGGCATGCTGTTCGGCGCGCTCATCGTCGGCGTTTTCTCGCTCGGCCTGCGCCTGATCGGCACCGACCCGCAATGGACCTATCTGCTGATCGGCGTGCTGATCATCGCCGCCGTTGCCATCGACCAGTGGATCAGAAAGGTTGCAGCATGACCCGCGAACCGATCCTCACCGCCCGCGGCCTCGTCAAGCGCTATGGCCGCGTCGTCGCCCTCGACCGGGCGGACTTCGACCTCTATCCCGGCGAGATCCTCGCCGTGATCGGCGACAACGGCGCCGGCAAGTCGACCCTGATCAAGGCGATCTCGGGCGCGGTCGTGCCGGACGAGGGCGAGATCCGGCTCGACGGACGGCCGGTCCAGTTCACCTCGCCGATGCAGGCGCGCGAGGCCGGCATCGAGACCGTCTACCAGAACCTCGCCCTGTCGCCGGCCCTGTCGATTGCCGACAATCTGTTCATGGGCCGCGAGCTGCGCCACCCCGGCTGGATGGGCAAATACCTGCGCAAGCTCGACCGCAAGGCGATGGAGAAGATCGCCCGCGAGAAGCTGTCCGAGCTCGGGCTGATGACCATCCAGAACATCAACCAGGCGGTGGAGACCCTGTCCGGCGGCCAGCGCCAGGGCGTCGCCGTGGCCCGCGCCGCCGCCTTCGGCTCCAAGGTGGTGATCATGGACGAGCCGACCGCCGCCCTCGGTGTCAAGGAAAGCCGCAAGGTCCTCGACCTGATCCGCGACGTGAAGGCGCGCGGCCTGCCTATCGTGCTGATTTCCCACAACATGCCGCATGTCTTCGAGGTCGCCGATCGCATCCATATCCATCGCCTCGGGCGTCGTGCCTGTGTCATAAGACCGAACGACTTCTCCATGTCGGACGCCGTCGCAATCATGACCGGCGCGATGGAACCGCCGCAGGCCGTGGCGGCCTGAGACCCCGGAGGCCCACCTGGATGCACCTGTTGCTGACCGCCGCCGTGCTGGCCGCCTCGCTCGCAGCGGCCTCGGCCGCCGAGATCGAGGCGCCCGGCCCGCAGGGACCGCTGCGCGGCCTCCTCGCGGGCCCGGCCGGGGCTGACGCTCCGGTGGTGCTGATGATCCCCGGCTCGGGCACCAGCGACCGCGACGGCAACCAGTTCCCCGGCATCCGCGCCGCGACGCTGCGGCTGCTGGCGGAGGGCCTTGCCGGCCGCGGCATCGCCTCCGCCCGCGTCGACAAGCGCGGGCTCAACCGCAGCAGCGAGGCCGTGAGCGACCCTGAAGACGTGACGCTAGCCGCCTATGCAGACGACGCCCATGCCTGGATCAAGGTCCTGCGCGCGAGAACCGGCGCGCCCTGCGTCTGGATCCTCGGCCATAGCGAGGGCGGCCTCGTGGCGCTGAAGGCGGCGAGCACCCGCCCCGAAGGCCTCTGCGGCCTGGTGCTGGCCGCGACCCCGGGCCGTCCGCTGGGCGCCCTGCTGCGCGAACAGTTCCGCGCGAACCTGCCCGAAAGCCCGCTGCGCCAGCCGACGCTGGACGCGCTCGAAGCCATCCTGTCAAAGCTGGAGGCCGGCCAACCGGCCGATCTTTCCAACGTCAACCCGCAGCTTGCCGGGATCTTTCGCCCCTCGGTGCAGCCCTATGTGATCGACCTGCTCGCCCACGATCCGGCGAAGATGATCGCCGCGACGGACCTGCCCGTCCTGATCCTGCAGGGCACGACCGACCTGCAGGTGACGATGGCGGACGCCGAGGCGCTCGCCGCCGCCCGCCCCGATGCGCGCCTCGTGCGCCTTAACGGCGTCAACCACATGTTCAAGTCGGCACCGGCCGAGCGGACAGCCAATCTCGAGGCTTACGCGAACCCCGACCTCCCCCTCGCCGACGGCGTCCTTGAGGCCATCGCCGGGATGGTTCTCGACGACCCCGGCACGACATCCCGAAGGAGCCCCGTTCAATGATCCTCGTCTGCGGCGAAGCGCTGTTCGACCTGTTCGCCGAGGACGGCGACGGCGGGACGCTGACCCTCGATGCCCGCATCGGCGGCTCGCCCTTCAACGTCGCCATCGGCCTTGCGCGGCTCGAAGTGCCGGTCGCCTATTTCGGCGGCCTGTCGCGCGACTTCTTCGGCCGCCGTCTCAAGGCGGCGCTGGAGCGGGAGGGCGTCGATACCTCCCTCGTCATCGACAGCGACGCGCTGACCACCCTCAGCGTCGTCGGTCTCGATGCCTCGGGCAGCCCGGCCTATTCCTTCTATGGCGAGGGCGCCGCCGACCGTCTCGTCACGCCGGGTGACCTGCCGGCGCTTGCGGAGGGCATCGACACGATCCATCTCGGCTCGTTCTCGGCGCTCGTGCCGCCGGTCGGCGACGCCCTGCTGCACCTGGTGCGGCGCGAACATGGCCGGCGCCTCGTCGCCTATGATCCGAACATCCGGCCCACGGTCGTTGCCGACCTTGCCGCCTGGCGCGGCCGGCTCGACGCGCTCTTGCCGAATGTCGACCTGTTGAAGATCAGCGCCGAGGACGCGCAGACGCTCTATCCGGGCACCGACCCGGCCGAGCTGGCGCGCGACTGGCTCGCCAGAGGCCCCGCCCTGGTCGTGGTGACGCGGGGACGCGAGGGCGCGAGCGCCTTCACCGCGACATCGACGGCAAGCGTGCCCGGCCGTCCCGTCACGGTCGCCGACACGGTCGGAGCCGGCGACACGTTCCAGGCGGCGCTGCTCGCGCGCCTTGGAGACACCGCCGCGCGCAGCCGCGCCGGGCTTTCGGGCCTTGGGGAAGACGCGCTCGCCGATCTTCTGGAGTATGCAGGCAGAGCCTCTGCCATTACCTGTACCCGGCGCGGAGCGGACCTCCCCCGCCGTGCCGAACTCGCCGCCTGAGGGCGAAACCGCACAAGTGAAAGGACCGCCATGGCCGCGCGCGTCATCGAAGTCGCCCCGTTTGACCTGATCGTTTTCGGAGCCACCGGCGATCTGGCCCACCGGAAACTGCTGCCCGCCCTCTATCACCGCGATCTCGACGGCCAGCTCCCGGACGACGCCCGCATCCTCGCCTGTTCGCGGCGCGAGATGTCGATCAGCGACTACCGCGAGTTCGCGCGGCAGGCGATCGACGAGCACGTTTCCGACGTCGAGCCCCACTCGCTGGCCCGCTTTCTCGACCGCCTGTTCTATATCGCGGCGGACGCCGCCGGGGACCGCGGCTGGCCGGACCTCGCCGCCGCCCTGTCCGGCCGCGAGGAGGTGGTGCGGGCCTTCTACCTCGCCGTCTCGCCGGACTTCTTCGAGCCGATCTGCGAGCGCATCGGCACCCACGGCCTTGCCACGGAACTTGCCCGCGTCGTCATCGAAAAGCCGATCGGCAAGGACGGCGCCTCCGCCCGCGAGGTCAATGCCTCCATCGGCGCGGTGTTCCGCGAGGACCAGATCTTCCGCATCGACCACTATCTCGGCAAGGAGACGGTGCAGAACCTGATGGCCCTGCGCTTCGCCAATGCGCTGTTCGAGCCGCTGTGGAACGCGGCGCATATCGACCATGTGCAGATCACCGTCGCCGAGGCGCTCGGCGTCGAGGGCCGCGCCGGCTATTACGACACCGCCGGCGCCATGCGCGACATGGTGCAGAACCACATTCTCCAGCTCCTCTGCCTCGTCGCCATGGAGCCGCCCGAGTCGATGGACGCGGATTCGGTGCGCGACGAGAAGCTGAAGGTGCTCAAGGCGCTGAAGCCGATGGATGCCGATCTCGCCGCCCGCGCCACGGTGCGCGGCCAATACCGCGCCGGCGCCTCGTCCGGCGGCGCCGTGCCCGGCTATCTGGAGGAGTTGAACGACCCGGCCTCGCAGACCGAGACCTTCGTCGCGGTGAAGGCGGAGATCGCCAACTGGCGCTGGGCCAACGTTCCCTTCTACCTGCGCACCGGCAAGCGCCTCGCCGCCCGCGTCTCGGAAATCGTCGTGCAGTTTCACCCGATCCCGCATTCGATCTTCGGCGAGGAGGCCGGCGCGATCTCTCCGAACCGGCTGGTCATCCGCCTGCAGCCGGACGAGGGCGTGCGCATGCAGGTGATGATCAAGGACCCCGGCCCCGGCGGCATGCGCCTGCGCCAGGTGCCGCTCGACATGTCCTTCGCCAAGGCCTTCGCCGTGCGCAATCCGGATGCCTATGAGCGGCTGATCATGGACGTCATCCGCGGCAACCAGACCCTGTTCATGCGCCGCGACGAGGTCGAGGCGGCCTGGGCCTGGGTCGATCCGATCCTGCAGGCCTGGTCGACCTTGAAGGAACCGCCGAAGGGCTACACGTCAGGGACATGGGGACCATCGGCCGCCATCGCCCTGATCGAGCGCGACGGCCGCACCTGGTTCGAGGACCTGATCTGAACGAACGACTTGCCGGGATGCGGTGAACGCATCCCGGTTGAACGGGAAATTAAATCGATTTAAACGTCGTGCCGGAACAGGCATCGCCTGCCGGTCCACAGGATCGCCGGTCATCCGAAGTGAGCCATCCGGCCCACTCCCGCCGGACAGACCGCAACCGAAAGGACGGAAACCGCCATGAGCCTTCATTCCACGATCGCCGCCGTCACCGAGCGCATCATTGAGCGCAGCCGCGACAGCCGCGGCCAGTATTTGGGCCGCATCCGTGCGGCCGCCGAAAACGCCCCGCGCCGCTCGACGCTGTCCTGCGGCAACCTTGCCCACGGCTTTGCCGCCTGCGGGGTCACCGACAAGGCGCGGCTGGCCGGCGACGTGGTGCCGAACCTCGGCATCATCACCGCCTACAATGACATGCTGTCGGCGCATCAGCCCTATGAGCGCTTCCCCGAGCTGATCCGCGAGGCGGCCCGCGAGGTCGGCGCCGTCGCCCAGGTCGCCGCCGGCGTTCCGGCGATGTGCGACGGCGTCACCCAGGGCCAGGCCGGCATGGAACTGTCGCTGTTCTCCCGCGACGTGATCGCCATGTCGACGGCCATCGGCCTGTCGCACCAGATGTTCGACGCCGCCGTCTTCCTCGGCATCTGCGACAAGATCGTTCCCGGCCTGATGATCGGGGCGCTGTCCTTCGGCCATCTGCCGGCGGTCTTCGTGCCGGCCGGTCCGATGCCCACCGGCATGTCCAACGACGAGAAGGCCAAGACCCGCCAGCTCTATGCGGAAGGCAAGATCGGCCGCGCCGAACTGCTGGAGGCGGAGAGCCAGTCCTACCATTCGCCGGGCACCTGTACCTTCTACGGCACCGCCAATTCCAACCAGATGCTGATGGAGATCATGGGCCTACACCTGCCGGGCGCCAGCTTCGTGCATCCAAACACGCCGCTGCGCGATGCGCTGACCCGCGAGGCGGCAAAGCGCGCACTGGCGCTGACCGCGCTCGGCAATGCCTATACGCCGGTCGGCGAGATGATCGACGAGCGCGCCATCGTCAACGGCGTCGTCGGCCTGCATGCCACCGGCGGCTCCACCAACCACACCCTGCATCTGGTCGCCATCGCCGCCACCGCCGGCATCCGCCTGACCTGGGACGATATTTCCGACCTCTCCGACGCGGTGCCGCTGATCGCCCGCATCTATCCGAACGGGATGGCGGACGTGAACCACTTCCAGGCGGCCGGCGGCATGGGCTACCTGATCGGCGAATTGCTGGAGGCCGGCCTGCTGCACCGCGACGTGCGCACGGTCAACGGCACCGGCCTCGACGCCTATACGGTCGAGGCGCGGCTGACTGACGAGGGCGGGGTTGCCTGGGTGCCGGCGACCCGCGACAGCGGCGATCCCAAGGTCCTGTCGACGGCGAACGAGCCGTTCCAGAAGAACGGCGGGGTGACGGTGCTTGAGGGCAATCTCGGCCGCGCGGTGATCAAGGTCTCCGCCGTCGCCCCCGAGCGCCGGGTGGTCGAGGCCCCCGCCCGCGTCTTCGCCTCGCAGGAGGCCCTGCAGGCCGCCTTCAAGGCAGGAGAGCTGACCTCCGACTTCATCGCCGTGCTGCCCTTCCAGGGCCCGCGCGCCTGCGGCATGCCGGAACTGCACAAGCTGACGCCGGCGCTCGGCGTGTTGCAGGACCGCGGCATCAAGGTCGCGCTGGTCACCGACGGGCGCATGTCGGGCGCCTCCGGCAAGGTGCCGGCGGCGATCCATGTCACGCCGGAGGCCGTCGACGGCGGGCCCATCGCCCGCATCCGCGACGGCGACCTCCTGCGCGTCGATGCGCCCGCCGGGCGGCTCGAAGTACTGGTCGATGCGGCGGAGTTCGCCGCCCGCACGCCGGCGACCGCCGATCTTTCGGTCCATCAGCACGGCGTCGGCCGCGACCTCTTCGCCGCCTTCCGCGCCTTCGCCGGCCCCGCCGACCAGGGCGCCCATGTCTTCGGCACTCACGGCTTCGCCGCCTGACGCCGACCCTTCACGGAGACTGACCTTATGGCCACCAGCCAGAACACCGAACGCCTCGACAAGATCATGCAGGCCGCGCCGGTCATCCCGGTGCTGATCGTCGACGACCCCGCAAAGGCCGTGCCGATGGCCCGCGCGCTGGTGCGCGGCGGCCTGCCGGCCATCGAGATCACCCTGCGCACGCCGAAGGCGCTGGAGGCGATCCGGGCTGTCGCGAGCGAAGTGGAAGGCGCCTTCGTCGGCGCCGGCACCGTGCTCGATGCCGCGCAGTACCAGGCCGCCGTCGCGGCGGGGGCCACCTTCGTCGTCTCGCCCGGCGCAACCGACAAGCTGCTGGCGGCCGCGTCCGACCACGACGTGCCGCTGCTGCCGGGCAGTGCCACCGCCTCGGAAGTGATGAAGCTGCTGGAGGCCGGCTATTCCCGCCTGAAGCTGTTCCCGGCCGAGGCGGTCGGCGGCGCGGCGCTGCTGAAGTCGCTTGCCTCGCCGCTGCCGGCCGCGCGCTTCTGCCCGACCGGCGGCATCACCGAGAAGACCGCCCCGACCTATCTCGCCCTGCCCAACGTCGTGTGCGTCGGCGGCTCGTGGATCGCCGGGCCCGACGCCATCGCCGCCGAGGACTGGGACGGCATCGAGGCCCGTGCCCGCCAGGCGTCGAAGCTTCCGGCCTGAGACGGCGCCCGACCGGGGGAGGGAGCGGACCGTGGCAGAAAATATTCCCGCCTCCGGTTTCCCGGCGATCTTGCGGGACCCTGTGCCCGCTCCCATCTGCTTCGGGTCGCGGATCGCCAGATCCGCATTTCGCGAGGCTGTCTCCCATGTCGAGCTCATCGAACACCACCGCTCCGGCGGTGGCCACCCGTCGGACCGGCGTCCGACCGGGGTTTACCTTCTATGTCGTCGTGATTTCCGCCGTGCTGCTGTTTTCCGCCGAGATCTGGACGCTGACCCTCGGCACCCTCTGGGCCTTCATCGGCATCCTGTCGCTCGGCTCGGCAGGCACCATCGCCCTTGCCGTTCTGCTTGTCCCCGGTGCCGCCTGGGCCACCTGGCGCCTGGCCACCCTCGCGATCCGCGGCGAACTCGCCCTCGCCGCCAGCGAGCGCGAGAGGCTTGCCGAGGACACGGCACAGCCTGCGGGCTGATCGCAGTCCCCATCGATGCGCCTGCCGGTCCGGCCTGTCCGGCGGCGCACTCCTGCGGATATGGGTCGCCGGTCGCGGCAGCCGGATCGCCTCTTTGGGTTCCTCGCGCAGCCTGCCGCCGCGGCGCCCCGGATCGGCTCCCCCATGCTCATCGATATGGCTCTCGTCGGCCTCGGTCTCGCCCTGCTGTTCCTCGGCGGCGACTTTCTGGTGCGGGGCGCGGTGGTGCTCGCCGCACGCCTGCGCATCTCCCCGCTGCTCATCGGCCTGACCGTCGTCGGCTTCGGCACCTCCATGCCGGAACTGCTGGTCTCGCTCAATGCTGCCCTGGCGGGCCTGCCCGATATCGCCATCGGCAATGTCGTCGGCTCCAACACCGCCAACATCCTGCTGATCCTCGGCCTCGCCCTCGTCGTCGCGCCGCTGTCCTCGCGCCTGCCCGGCCTTCGGCGCGACCTTCTCGCCATGCTGGCGAGCGCCGCGCTGCTCGCGCTCATCGCTCCCGGCGGGGTCCTTCGCCCCTGGCACGGCCTGCTCTTCCTGGCCCTGCTGGCGGCCTATCTCACCTACAGCGCGATCCGCGGCCGCTCGCAAGGGGCGACGCTTCCCGACACCGGAACCGCCCTGACGCTCTGGCAGATGCTCGGCTTCATCGCCGCGGGC
The DNA here is from genome assembly GCF_900185735.1 of Stappia sp. P2PMeth1. Lineage (NCBI taxonomy): Bacteria > Pseudomonadati > Pseudomonadota > Alphaproteobacteria > Hyphomicrobiales > Stappiaceae > Stappia > Stappia sp. P2PMeth1. Next base: position 46,748 of record NZ_FYAW01000002.1, read on the forward strand.
CTTGCGGCGCTGGTCTTCGGGGCGGACTTCCTCGTCCAGGGTGCGACGAGCCTCGCCGCCAGGATCGGCGTCCCCGATGCGGTCATCGGCCTCACCATCGTCGCCGTCGGCACCAGCCTGCCGGAGCTTGCGACCTCCGTCGTCGCGGCGATGAAGCGTCAGCCGGAAATCGCCATCGGCAACGTGGTCGGCTCGAACATTTTCAACATTCTCGGCATTCTGGGCGTGACCGCCGTCCTCGCGCCGATCCCCGTCGCGCCGCAGATGGCGCGCTTCGACATCCCGGTGATGCTCGCGGTCACCCTTGTCATCGCCGCACTGCTGGCGGTCGCGCCGCGCGTGCCGAGGCTGGTGGGGCTGGCCCTGCTTGCCGCCTATGGCTGGTATTGTACGGTGCTGTTCGTCTGACGCGCGAACCGGCCCGACCGACACCCCCGACGACACACCGGACGACATACCGGACCCAACAAGGAGGAGGATGATCATGACCGGGCCCGCACTCCCGCAAGACCTGAAGCAGCGGGCGGAGAGCTTCCGCGCCACCGGCCTGCGCCGTCTCTTCGCCGAAGACCCCGGCCGGTTCGATGCCCTCTCCTTCGGCTTCGAGGACATGCTGCTCGACCTGTCGAAACTGCACTGGGACCGCGACACGATCGCAGGCCTCGCCGCCTTCGCCCGTGCGCGCGGCATGGAAGACCGCCGCGCGGCGATGTTCGCCGGCGAGCCGATCAACGCGACCGAGGCGCGCGCGGTGCTGCATGTCGCCCTGCGCAACCGGGGCGAGGCGCCCGTTCTCGTCGACGGCCGCGACGTGATGCCGAGCGTCCGCACGACGCTGGCGCAGATGGAGGCCTTCGCCCGCGGCATCCGCGACGGCTCGATTCTCTCCGCCGCCGGCCGACCCTTCACCGACGTCGTCAACATCGGCATCGGCGGGTCCGATCTCGGCCCGGCGATGGTGACGGCAGCGCTCGCCCCCTTCGCCGACGGTCCGCGCCTGCACTACGTCTCGAATGTCGACGGCGCCCATATCGCCGACACGCTGAAGGGGCTCGATCCCCGCACCACCCTGATCATCGTCGCTTCCAAGACCTTCACCACCATCGAGACCATGACCAATGCCCGCACCGCGCGGCAGTGGATCGTCAAGGCGCTGGGGGAAGACGCCGTCGGCGCGCATTTCGCGGCCGTCTCGACGGCTCTCGACAAGGTCGGCGCCTTCGGCATCGACGCGGCGCGGGTCTTCGGCTTCTGGGACTGGGTCGGCGGGCGCTATTCCGTGTGGTCGGCCATCGGCCTGCCGGTGATGATCGCCATCGGCGCGGAGAATTTCGCGAGCTTCCTGGAGGGCGCGCATGCGCTCGACCGCCATTTCCGCGAGGCGGAGGCGATGGAAAACCTGCCGGTGCTGCTCGGACTTGCCGGCATCTGGCACCGCAATGTCTGCGGCTTTCCCGCCCGCGCCATCCTTCCCTACGACCAGCGCCTCGCCCGCCTGCCCGCCTATCTGCAGCAGCTCGACATGGAGTCCAACGGCAAGCGCGTGACGCTGGCCGGCGAGCCGGTCGACTGCGCCACCGGGCCGCTGGTCTGGGGCGAGCCGGGCACCAACGGTCAGCACGCCTTCTACCAGCTCCTGCATCAGGGCACGGATGTGATTCCCTGCGAGTTCATCGTCGCCGCGAACGGGCACGAACCGGACCTTGCCCATCACCACGCCCTGCTGGTGGCAAACTGCCTCGCCCAGTCGGAAGCATTGATGAACGGGCGCACGCGCGCGGAAGCCGAGGCGCTGCTGGTCGCCGAGGGCAAGTCGGTGGCGGAAGTCGCCCGCCTTGCCCCGCACAAGGAGTTTCCCGGCAACCGGCCGTCGCTGACCATCGTCCACGACCGGCTGACGCCGCGCGCCCTCGGCCGGCTCATTGCCCTTTACGAGCACCGGGTCTTCGTCGAAGGCGCCGTCTGGAACATCAACTCCTTCGACCAGTGGGGCGTCGAACTCGGCAAGGTGCTGGCCAACGAGTTGCTGCCGATGCTGGACGGACGGGAGCCGGCGACGGGGCGCGACAGCTCGACCCTCGGCCTCCTCGCCCGGCTGCGAAGGCAATGATGCCGCTCCGTTAACCGCAGGTGGAAAAGAACCGCCGTCCAATGATCTACGTCACAGCTTCGCCTCAGCCTGGCGCTAGACTGATCCCGGTTTTGATGCTCAGATAGGCAGCAACGCAAGGGAGACTCCGACCCTCCCTGCTGAAGGGCCTGTCGGGAGGCGACAGTCGCCGGAACCTTTGGACATGTGAGGAGTTGGAAAATGGTCAGGATTGTTCTCGTGGGTGCAACGGCCCTTCTGCTGGCGGCGTGCCAGTCCGACAGCCAGCGTGACCGCGCGCTGGTCGGTGGCGGCCTCGGTGCCGCGACCGGCGCGGTGATCGGCGCGGCGGCGACCGGCGATGTCGGCGGCGCACTGGTCGGCGGTGTCATCGGCGGTGTCGGCGGTGCCATGGTCGGCTCGGCCACCACGCCGAAGAACTGCATCGCGACCGACCGCTACGGCCGTCGCTACCGGGTTGCCTGCCCGTAAGAGGCGACCTCGCCCGCCCGAGAGGGACATGCCTGACCGCCGCAACGCAAGCTTCGGCCGACCGTTGCGGTGGTGCATGCGTTTCTCGCGAAACGCAGTCCGGCCAACCAATCGGAGGCGAATTTGATGAAGAAGATCGTGATCGTTACGGCGGCGACCCTGCTGATTGCCGCCTGTCAGGCCGACAGCCAGCGTGACCGCGCGCTGGTCGGCGGTGGCCTCGGCGCCGCCACCGGCGCTGCCATCGGAGCCGCCGCAACGGGCGATGTCGGCGGTGCACTCGTGGGCGGTGCCATTGGCGGCGCCAGCGGCGCGGTGATCGGCTCGGCCACCACACCCCGCAACTGCGTCACCACCGACCGCTACGGCCGTCGCCACTATGTGGCCTGCCCCTAGTCACCCGAATCTGAAGTTCGTCACATGTCTCGGCATGCTCTGAACGAACTTCAGATTCAAAAGGGTGACTAGCAAGTCTATGTTTCTAGTGTGGTTTTCGAATTTGAAATACGCTCACCAGCACGCTGCAAAAATGAGGCGTATTTCAAATTCACCACACTAGATCGCGGTTTCAGGCGTTCGCACACCAAACAAGGTTCGCACACAAGCAAGGCCGGCCAAGGGTCCTGGCCGGCCTCGCTGCGTTCAGCCCTGCGGCCGCGATCAGGCGGCGGCGGAGATGCCGCTGGCCAGCGCCTTGGCCGGCGCGACATAGTCGTAGCCAAGCGCCGTCGCCACCGCCTCGCAGGTCACATGACCGGCATGGACGTTCAGCCCGTTCATCAGATGCGGGTTGTCCGCCAGCGCCTTGGCGTAGCCGTTGTTGGCCAGCGCCAGGGTGAAGGGCAGCGTCGCGTTGTTGAGCGCGTAGGTCGAGGTGCGCGGCACCGCGCCCGGCATGTTGGCGACGCAATAATGCACCACCCCGTCGACCACATAGGTCGGCTCGGCATGGGTGGTGGCATGCGAGGTCTCGAAGCAGCCGCCCTGGTCGATGGCGACATCCACCAGCACCGAACCGGCCTTCATCCGCCGCACATGGTCGGCGGTGACGAGCTTCGGCGCCGCCGCTCCCGGCACCAGCACCGCGCCGATCACCAGATCCGCCTCCAGCACATATTGCTCGACGGCCGAACGGGTCGAATAGACCGTGCGCAGCGCCGCGCCGAAGCGCGCCGAGAGGCTGCCCAGCACGTCGATGGACCGGTCGAGGACGGTCACGTCGGCGCCAAGGCCGAGCGCCATGGTGATCGCATGGGCGCCGACGACGCCGCCGCCGATCACCACCACCTTGGCCGGCGCCACGCCCGGCACGCCGCCGAGCAGCACGCCGGCGCCGCCATGGGCCCGCTCCAGCGCCGTCGCGCCCGCCTGCACCGACAGCCGGCCGGCGACCTGCGACATCGGCGCCAGCAGCGGCAGCCCGCCGCGCCCGTCGGTCACCGTCTCATAAGCGATGCAGGTGGCCCCCGACTTGACGAGATCGGCGGTCTGCGGCGCATCCGGCGCCAGATGCAGATAGGTGAAGAGCAGGTGGTCCGGCCGCAGCATCGCCCGCTCCGACGCCTGCGGCTCTTTCACCTTGACGATCATCGTCGAGGCGTCGAAGACCTCGGCCGCAGTCGCGGCGATCGACGCGCCGGCGGACTGATAGTCGGCGTCATCCGCGCCGATGCCCTGCCCCGCCCCGGTCTCCACCAGCACCTCATGGCCATTGGCCACCAGTTCGCGGACGCTGTCGGGGGTCAGGCCGACGCGATATTCGTGGTTCTTGATTTCCTTCGGCACACCGACGCGCATTCTTGTACCTCCTCCGTGCTCGACCGCCCGGCGGTCGGGATAATCGGGAATGTTACGCGAAAACGCCTCGAATTTGCTTGCGTTGTCGGCCTCGTCCTCGCAATCTGCGCAAGATTGAAGCGCAGAATGGCTGATTGATGAAACATTCTTCGAAGGAAGTCGCAAAGCTGGATCGGATCGACCGGCATATCCTTGCCCTGCTGCAGGTCGACGGGCGCATCGCCAATGCCGATCTTGCGGACGCCGTCGGCCTGTCCGCCTCCGCCTGCCTGCGCCGGGTGCGGATGCTGGAGGACAGCGGCGTCATCGACCGCTACGTCGCCCTGCTCGACCAGACCCGCATCGGCCGGCGGATGAACATTTTCGTGGAGATCTCGCTCACCTCCCAGTCGAACGACGTGCTGACCCGCTTCGAGCAGGCCGTCGCCCGCTCGCCGGAGATCATGGAATGCCATCTGATGGCGGGCGACGCCGACTATCTGCTGCGCATCACCGCCGCCGATCCGATCGACTTCGAGCGCATCCACCGCGACCATCTCGCCCGCCTGCCGGGCGTCTCGCGCATGCGCTCCTCCTTCGCGATCCGCACCATTTCCCGCAGCACCGCCTATCCGCTGCCGGAAGACGACGACAGATAGCGCCGCCGCCCCGACCGCCGACCCGGCCAGAAGGTCGCAGGCCGACCTTCTGGTACCCTGTCTAATTTACTGATAGTCTGTCTTGGCACTCGGGATCTTTCGCGAGGCCCAGCCTTGGCGGTCCAGGTATGAAGACAGCAGGTATATCCAGGGGCCTATCCGGCTTGACGCTCCTGATCGTCGACGACGATCCGGACGACCTGTGGATGTTCGGCCATCTGCTGCAGCGCGCCTGTCCCGAACCCGAAACGCTCTCGCTCGTCACCGCCGCCGACGGCGCTACCGCCCTTGCCGAGATCGACCGGACGATCTCGGCCGGCCTTCCCCTGCCCGACGCCATCCTGCTCGACATGAACATGCCGGGCCTGACCGGGCTCGACGTGCTCGCCGCCCTGCGCGCCCGGCGCTGCCTCGATGCCACCCCGATCATCATCCTGTCGACGACCGAAAGTGCCCGCACCGCCGAACTGGCCCTGCGCGCCGGTGCCGACGCGGTCGTCACCAAGCCCGACAGCATGGCCAGCATCCAGCGGCTTGCGGCCGATCTTCTCCGCGACACCCTGGCCGCCCGCCATCCGCCGCGCGCCTGCGCCAGGGCGCGCGCCTGAGGCCGCGCTTTTCCACGGCCCCAATCCTTTTGCCGCAAGACGCTTGATCGCACGCCCGCCTCGTCCGACAACGGGGGACCGTTTTCAGGACGATCCCCGAGGAGGACCGATGGCCCACGCGATTTCCCGTCTCAGCGACACCTGCTGCGAGCTTGCCGAAGGCCCGACCTGGGACGAGCGCACCGGGCGCCTCTACTGGTGCGACATCCTCGGCAAGCGCATCCACGCGCGCGACTGGCAGAGCCGAACCGAGCGCCACTGGGACCTGCCGGATGTGGTCGGTTCGCTCGGCCTGACTGAGGACGACGACCGCCTCATTGTCGCCCTGCGCGACCGGGTCGTCCTGTTCACCCTGTCGACCGGCGCCATCGAGACCCTGGCGGAGATCGAGGCCGGCGATCCGCGCACCCGCCTCAACGACGGCAAGGTCGGCCCGGACGGCGCCTTCTATGCCGGCACCATGGACGACCGGCCGGACCGCCAGCCGATCGGCGCGCTCTACCGGGTCACCCGCGACGGCACCACCACGCGGCTCGTCGAGGGCGTGACCGTCTCCAACGGTCTTGCCTGGTCGCCCGACGGGACAGTGCTCTATCATGCCGACAGCCGGCCGGGGCATATCGAGGCCTGGGATTTCGACGCGGCGCGTGGCGCTATCTCCGGGCGGCGCCTCTTCGCCCAGCTCACCAACGAGACCGGGCGCCCGGACGGCGGCACGGTGGACGCCAAGGGGCGCTACTGGTCGGCGGGCGTCTCCGCCGGCCTGCTCAACTGCTTCGCCCCCGACGGCACACTCCTCGAGGCGATCCCGATGCCGGTGCCGCGCCCGACCATGCCCTGCTTCTGCGGCCCGTCGCTGGAGGAGATGGTGGTGACCAGCCTGCGCCCGCCCAACGCCCCGGACCTCTTGGCGCAATATCCGGACTCCGGCTGCCTGTTCCTGCTGAAGCCCGGCGCGACCGGCTTGCCGGCCTGCCGCTTCAGCCTTTAGCCGCCTCCGCGATGTCGCGCGGCAGCACGGGCAGCGCCTCGTCAGGGGCGTTGCGGCCCCAGGTCGGGCGCAGATCGTGGTCGACGGCGATCCGCTCGTCGAAGACGAAACAGTCGCCGCGCCACAGGCTCTCCGCCTGCGGCACCTTTTCCAGGTAGTTCAGGATGCCGCCTTCGAGGTGATAGACCTCCTCGAAACCTTCCGAGAGCAGCAGCGCGCTCGCCTTCTCGCAGCGGATGCCGCCGGTGCAGAACATCGCCACCTTGCGCGGGGCGGAAGTCCCCCCTGCCTGCCGCAGCCATTCGGGGAAGGCGCGAAACGAGCGGGTGTCCGGCGAACAGGCGCCCTCGAACGTGCCGAAGGCCACCTCGTAGTCGTTGCGCGTGTCGATGACCAGCACGTCCGGATCGCTGATGAGAGCGTTCCAGTCCTGCGGCGCCACATAGGTACCGACCTCGCGGGTCGGGTCGATGCCGGCAACGCCGAGGCTGACGATCTCCCGCTTCAGCCGCACCTTCAGCCGGGCGAAAGGAAGGCGCTCGGCCCAGGAGGCTTTTTCCTGAAGGCCGGAGAGACGGCAATCGCTTCGCAGCCAGGCCAGCACCTGCGCAACGCCCTCCTCGCTTCCGGCGATCGTGCCGTTGACGCCCTCACTCGCCAGCAGGATCGACCCGCGTATGCCGGCCGCCTCGGCTGTCTCCAGCAGCGGCTGGCGCAGGGCCTCGAAGTCCGGCAGGGACGCGAAGTGATAGAAGGCGGAAATCCGGATGTCGGTCATGTCTGCGTTGGGGCTCGTCGGCTAAGGTGTCGGCCTGCCGAGCCTTCTACACGTCCCCCTTCCCCGCTGGCAACAGGTGGCCCGACGGCCCTACCAGGGCAGCCTTTCGCCGTCATAGGAGAGAAACGCGCCGCTGTCCTCGCGCCCCGCACCGTCGATCACCGACAGCAGCCGGCGTGCCGCCTCGTCCGGCGTGCGCACCGTGAGTCCCGTGCGGGCGAAGGGCCGCGACAGTCCGGTCTCCACCGTGCCCGGATGCAGCGCCAGCAGCACCAGCTCCGGCTGGCGCCGGGCAAGCTCGATCGACGCGGTGCGCAGGATCTGGTTCAGCGCCGCCTTGGAGGCCCGGTAGCTGATCCAGCCGCCGAGGCGGTTGTCGCCGATGCTGCCGACCTTGGCCGACAGGGTCGTCAGCACGCCCCTGCCCTCTCGCGGAAACAGCGGCGCGAAATGCTTGATGAGCAGTGCCGGCCCGATGGCGTTGATGCGGAACGAGCGCTCCATGACCGCCGGGTCGATCTGGCGCAGCGCCTTTTCCGGCTGCATCTGCGCATCGCTCAAGAGGCCGGTCGCATCGACGAACAAGCGCAGCGGCCCCATCGCGCCGATCCGCCGGGCCGCAGCGGCGATGCTGTCCTCGTCCTCCAGGTCGAAGCCCGGCGCAAGGCTGCGCGCGAGCCGCTCCACGGCATCGAAGCGCCCGCTTGCCTCGATCCGGCGGGCCAAGGCGGAGCCGATGCCGCCTGTTGCGCCGGCAACCACGGCAATGCCGCCCCGGGTGAAACTGGTGAGATCCTCGGTCATGGGAGAGCATACGCTGCGGCAGGGTCGGCGGTTTTGTCGAAACCCGAGCAGTTAACGAAGCGTTAGCCTGGCAACGAGCCCCGCCCCACTGGCCGGTTGGCAAGCGGCGCCCGACCATGCCACAGTCTCGCCCGTCGTCGGCTCCGTCGGCGCAACCCGAAGTCCGGCAAGGCGAAACGCCGCCGCCGCCCAGCAGGGAACCTCACGATGCCCCGACGCTTCTTTGTCCTCGACGTGTTCACCAATCAGGCGCTTGCGGGCAATCCCCTGGCTGTCGTGCTGGACGCGGAAGGGCTGTCGGATGCCCGCATGCAGGCCATCGCCCGCGAATTCAACCTCTCGGAAACGGTCTTCGTGCTGCCGCCCGACAATCCGGCCCATTCGGCCAGGCTACGCATCTTCACCCCGGCGCGCGAACTGCCCTTTGCCGGCCACCCGACCGTCGGCACCGCGATCCTGCTTGCCAAGGAGCGCTTCGGCGACATCGAGTCCGATGCCGATCACAATGCCATGGTGGTGCTGGAGGAAGGCGTCGGCAACGTGCGCTGTGGCGTCGTGCTGAAGAACGGGGCGGCGGGCTTTGCGGAATTCGATGTGCCGCGCCTGTCCCGGCCCTGCGATCCCCTGGGCGACCGGGAGATCATTGCCGCCGCCGTCGGCCTGGAGCCGAGCGAGATCGGCTTCGAGAACCATCGTCCCTGCGCCTTCGAGGCGGGCGTCCCCTTCGCTTTCGTTCCGGTGGCGAACCTTGCCGCCCTGTCGCGGGTCACCCCGGTGCATCGCTATTGGGTGGACGCCTTCGGCCATGGCGGCGAGATCGGCGCCTATCTCTATTGCCGCCAGACCAATTCCCAGGACAGCACCTTCTCCGCCCGCATGTTCGCCCCCCATATGGGCATCGGCGAGGATCCGGCGACCGGCGCCGCCGCGGCCGCCTTCGCCGGGGTCGTGCGCCATTTCGACCGGTTGACGGACGGAACCCATTACCTGCGCATCGAGCAGGGCTGCGACATGGGCCGCCCCTCCCTGATCGATCTGGAAGTGGACATATCGGCCGGGGCGCTCAACGCCGTGCGCATCGGCGGCCAGGCCGTCATCGTCTCGAGCGGCGAACTCTTCCTCTGACGCCAGGCCGGGAAGGCCCGCAAGGCGCGGCTGCGGTCAGTGCAGCCGTTCCCGCTCCCGCTCGCGGTCGAGAATGCGCGGACTGTCGAGCGAGGAGATCGGTGTCGAAAGGTCGCGCGGAATGTCGCCGCTCAGTTGCAGCGCCAGATAGCGCCCGCAGCAGACCCGCAGGAACGAGGCGAAATTGCCGAGATCATGGCCCGCCTCGATGGATTCGTGATGGAGCCTTGTGATCAGTTGCACCAGGGTCATGCCGTCGCGGGTGGCGATCTCCTCCAGCACCGTCCAGAAGAAGGCTTCCAGCCGCACGCTGGTCGCCATCCTGTCGATCCTCAGCGACTTCGTGGCGCTTTCCCACAAGGCCGGATCGGCCTCGATGAACAGTTTGCACATGCGCATCCTCCCTGCGGCAGTCGTTCGAGAGCTTGCGGCCGTCCGTCGGCGGCCGCAAGCCTTGTCCGAGCAAGCGAGGGAGCGGCTCAGGCCGCGAGCACGGTCATGAACTGCGACAGCCAGGCCGGATGCGCCGGCCAGGCGGGTGCGGTGACCAGATTGCCGTCGGTGACGGCGCCGTCGATGGCGATCTCCGCATAGGTGCCGCCGGCCAGTTCCACCTCCGGGCGGCAGGCCGGATAGGCCGAGACGGTGCGCCCCTCGATCACCCGCGCCGCCGCCAGCAGTTGCGCCCCGTGGCAGATCGCGGCGACCGGCTTCCCGGCCTCGAAGAAATGTTTCACGGCGGCGATGACATCCGCGTCGAGCCGCAGGTATTCGGGCGCCCGTCCGCCGGGGATCACCAGCGCGTCGTAATCGGCCGGATCGACCTCGGCGAAGGTGGCGTTGAGCGCGAAATTGTGGCCGCGCTTTTCGCTATAGGTCTGGTCGCCCTCGAAATCATGGATGGACGTGGCCACCGTCTGCCCCGCCTTCTTGCCCGGACACACCGCATGCACCTGGTGCCCGACCGCAAGCAGGGTCTGGAACGGAACCATCGTCTCGTAGTCCTCGGTGAAGTCACCGGTGATCATCAGGATCTTCTTCGCGGCCATGCTGCTGTCCTCCCTGGCAGTGTGACGACCGGTCCGCGGCACCCGTGAAGGCACTGCCCGCCGGTCTTTCGACCGCCACAACCCTAGCAAGCCGGCCCGGCGCGCGGGTATTAGCGCGCTACTACAGACCCCCGATCAGCAAGCCCCGACCGGCAAGCCCCCGATCGCCAAGCCCCCGCACGACGAACGGGCCACGCCCCGGCGCGGCCCGTCCCGCCCTCACCGATCACTGGACCGATCGCCAAACCATCGATCACTGTGCCGTGCTCGGAGGACTGGCCGGATCGACCGTCATCGGCCGGTCTGCCCCCATCTCCCGCTGGGCGCGGATGGCTTCCTCTTCCTGCCGCTTCTGCACCAGCGTCTTGAAGTCCGGCGCCGCCTCGATCTCCTCGGCGGTGGTCGCCAGGATCAACTGGTGGTCCCCCGGCTCGCTGGTGATGTGCTCGACCGCCTCGAACGGCACGGCGATCTGCCTTGCGCCAAGGCCGAGGAAGCCGCCCACGGTCATCACCAGCGAGGTCACCTGACCTTCGGGGCCGATTTCCAGAGCTGCGACCTGGCCGATGGAGTCGCCGTCCGGAGTGAGCACGTTCCGGCCGATCAGGTTGCTGGTCAGCCAGTGGCCTTCCTGCTGCTCGGCGAGGAAACTCGCGGCGCCCGCCTGCGGCAGGCCGGCCTGCGGAACAACGGTCTCCGGCACCTGGTCGGCAGGCATGGCCGCGCCCGGCGTCGTTTCCTCGATGAGAGGTTCATCGACCTGCGGCTCCGTCGCCGACTGGGCCCAGGCCGCCCCCATCGAAAGGACTGCGAGCGTTGCGGTCGTGGCAAGTAGCGTCTTCATCGTCGTCTCCCTGGTCGCGTCCTCTGACCGCGCCGCCGGAATGGCGCCGGGCGGGACAGTCAGACATAGACTAAGGAACGATCGTGATCTTTTTCCGGCCCCTCACCGAGGCGGCAAGACCTTTGAAAACAGGCGTTTAATATTTTTGAAAAACGCGCTCATACACCACAATCCTGGCAAGAGGATGGCCCGTATCAGCGCGCGGGAGGACCATAAAGCCATTGCACGCCGGAAATGTCCGCCGCCTGAAGACCTTGGAAAATTTCACTATACTTGAAATGCATGATCGACGGCCCCTGCAAGTGATGGTCGAGGCCGATGGCATGGCCGATCTCATGCGCGAACGTGTAGCGCAGGTCATAGGCCGCAAGGTTGCCGTCGAAGCCGATCTTCCAGTCGTGCCGGGGGTTCAGGCAGATGGCCGAGCGGGTGATCGAAGCCACCCAGGCGGCGACCGGCGCGGTCTTGCCCTCGCCCGTCTCACTCGCGACCGGCAGGCTCAGCCCGCGCCCGTCCGAGCCACCGGCCTCGATCAGGCCGGACCCATCCTGCCGGGCGAAATCGACATTGGTGAAGGCGTATCCCCTCGGCATCGCCTGGGCGCCGAGCAGAATGTTCGCCGCCTCCTCGCTCGCCGCTTCCTCGAAGACGAGGCCGCTCGCCTCGCCCCACATGCGGAAGGCGGCAACGGCTTCGGCGCGCACGGCCGCGGGCGCCTCGCCGGAGGCATCCGCCAGAGTGTCGAAGTCCTGCATCTGCCGGCAGTTGCGCGCCTCCGGCCGGTTCACCGGACCGCTGGCGAAGGCATAGGTCACCCGCGCCGGCGTGCCCACCTGCGGCGCGCCCCATTTGAGGATCGCTCCCTCCAGCCGCAACGGCGTGAACAGCCGCGCCAGCGGCAGGCGGGCCCTGTCCGGCGAGGCCGGCTGCAATGCCCTGGCGCCAACGGCAGGCGCCTGCGGGGCCGCCGCCACGGCAACGCTCCCCGGCAGGGCCAGGGCCGATGCGAGCATCAGGACACGGAGCGAAGAGAAGAAAGCGACGTAGGTCAACGCAGGGCGTATCCGCTAACCGGAGTTTTACCGAAGATCATGCGGGTCCTCGCTCTCGCTGGCCGGCCTCATGCCGGTCGCCATCCAGTGCCGGATGTCGGGACCCCCCATCTGCGGTTGGGGACCCTAGCGCAAAACCGCTGCGCCTCGAAGCCCGCTTTCGCGAGGACTCCCAAAACACCCATGTCAGGACTACCAGCCTGCGCCCGATTCCCCTGCGTCGGCAAGGACAAGTCGCCACCCCTGCGGCAGATCGTCCGGCCCGCGTGTTTTCCGTGCAACGCCGGACGGCAGCCAACCTCGGCGACGGCGCGTCTTGGGCCGCCGCGCCCATCCCCTCCCGCCGCCGCCGACCGCCACCGCGCGACGACAGCCGTTTTCCCCTTGACGCGTCCACGCATCCGCGCGAGTGTGCCCGCCGAACCGTACCGTACGGTACCAAGCTTTTCTCACACCGGATCCGCCAGGCGTCCACCTGAACGGTCCACTCCCGAAGCCTGGTCCCGAAGCCCGGTCACGAAGCCCACTTCCGAACCCCGGTCCCGACGCCTCGCTCTCCGCAACCGACGATCGCACAGCCGCCATGCCCCCCGTCCCCGACAGCGATTTCACGCCGCGCCAGAACGAGGTCCTCGCCTCGGCGCTGCGTCTTGTCGTCGACGGCGGCGAGAAGGCGCTGACCACGGCGGCGGTGGCGCGTGCGGCGAACTGCTCCAAGGAGAGCCTCTATCGCTGGTTCGGCGACCGCGACGGCTTGCTCGCCGCCATCGTCGCGCATCAGGCCGCCAAGGTCCGGGTGCCGAGCGAGAGCGCCGGCGCGCTCGACCTTGCCGAGTTCCGCGGCCGGCTTGCGACCTTCGCCGAGGATCTGCTGACGGTGCTGGCCGGCGACACCTCGCTGGCGCTCAACCGCATCGCCATCGCCCATGCCAGCCGCCACGGGGCGCCGCTCGGCCGCCTGCTGCTGGAGCGCGGCCGCGAGCGCATCGCCACCCGCGCCCGCACCCTGCTGGAGGCCGGCCGCGACCAGCGCCATGTCGATTTCGACGATGCGACGGAGGCCTATCGCACGCTGTACGGCCTCATCGTCCGCGATGCCCATGGCCGCTGGCTGCTCGGCCAGCCGCCGCTCGGCGAGGATGCCGATTTCGCCGGTCAGGCGCGCCGCGCCGTCGACCAGTTCATCACCCTTCATCCGCCCCTGCCGCACAAGAGCGCGGCCGCGGGACGGAGCTGACCCCGGCCGGGAACGGTTCCCGGCCCAATCCAAACGCCAAACGGGAGACACCAGATGCGCGTTTATTATGATCGCGATGCCGACCTCAACCTGATCAAGTCCAAGAAGGTCGCCGTCATCGGCTATGGCAGCCAGGGCCGCGCCCATGCGCTGAACCTCAAGGATTCCGGCGTCAAGGAGATCGTCGTCGCCCTGCGTCCCGGCTCCACCACCGCCAAGAAGGTCGAGGCCGACGGCCTCACGGTCATGAGCGTTGCCGAGGCGGCCGGCTGGGCCGACCTGATGATGATGGCCACCCCGGACGAGCTGCAGGCCGACATCTATCGCGACCACATCGCCGGCAACATCCGCGACGGCGCGGCCATCGCCTTCGCCCACGGCCTCAACGTGCATTTCGGCCTGATCGAGGCCAAGCCCACCGTCGACGTCCTCATGGTCGCGCCGAAGGGCCCGGGCCACACCGTGCGCGGCGAATACGAGAAGGGCGGCGGCGTGCCGTGCCTCGTCGCCGTCCACCAGGACGCCTCGGGCAACGCCCTCGACCTCGGCCTGGCCTATGCCTGCGGCGTCGGCGGCGGCCGTTCGGGCATCATCGAGACCACCTTCAAGGAAGAGTGCGAGACCGACCTGTTCGGCGAGCAGGCGGTGCTCTGCGGCGGCCTGGTCGAGCTGATCCGCGCCGGCTTCGAGACGCTGGTCGAGGCCGGCTACGCTCCGGAAATGGCCTATTTCGAGTGCCTGCACGAGGTGAAGCTGATCGTCGACCTGATCTACGAGGGCGGCATCGCCAACATGAACTACTCGATCTCCAACACCGCCGAGTGGGGCGAGTACATGTCCGGCCCGCGCGTCATCACGCCGGAGACCAAGGCCGAGATGAAGCGCATCCTGACCGACATCCAGACCGGCAAGTTCACCTCGCAGTGGATGCAGGAATGCAAGGCCGGCCAGGCCCGCTTCAAGGCGACCCGCCGCCTCAACGACGCTCACCAGATCGAGGCGGTCGGCGAGAAGCTGCGCGGCATGATGCCGTGGATCAAGAAGGGCGCCCTGGTCGACAAGGAGCGCAACTGATCCGCACGCGCTTTCCCGCGCGTTCCGAGCAAAACGGAGACGGCCCGCACCCGCGGGCCGTTTTCATTTGAGGGCGAGGGCGCTACTACAGGCGCCGACGACCACCCGCCAGGAGCCGGACATGACCGCATCCGCAAGACCCGAGATCGTGCTCGTCGCCGCCGTCGGCGAGAACGACGTGATCGGCGCGGACGGCGACATGCCCTGGAAGCTCTCCACCGACCTGAAGCATTTCAAGCGCCTCACCCTCGGCCATCCCATGGTGATGGGCCGCAAGACTTTCGAGTCCATCGGCCGCCCGCTGCCCGGCCGCCGCACCATCGTCGTCACCCGCGATGCCGGCTGGGCGCATGAGGGCACCACCCGCGCCGGCTCGCTCGACGAGGCCTTCGCGCTTGCCGCAGATGCCGCCGCCGAGGCCGGCATCTCGGCCATCATGGTGGTCGGCGGCGGCACGATCTACGCCGCCGCCCTTCCCCTCGCCGACCGGCTGGAGATCACCCGCGTGCATGCGGCGCCCGACGGCGACACCCTGTTCCCGAAGATCGATCCGCAGGAGTGGCGGGAAGTCGCGCGCGAAACGCCGCCGCGCGGGGAAAAGGATACCGCGGACGTCACCTTCCTGACCTATCGCCGCTGTACACAGGCGCCGTGCTGAAACAACTGTTTGTCGCCTCGGGCCTTTCGTCCGCCGGCCCAATTTCCTAGGATCGCTGTCCAAAGCGGGGCGGAACCGGATTCCCCCTCTCCAATCGTCCCATAGCCGGAGGTTTTCCATGGACGTACGTGCCGCAGTCGCCTTCAAGGCCGGCCAGCCCCTGTCGATCGAAACGGTGCAGATCGAGGGCCCGCGCGCCTTCGAGGTGCTGGTCGAGATCAAGGCGACCGGCGTGTGCCACACCGATGCCTTCACCCTGTCGGGCGACGATCCGGAAGGGCTGTTCCCGGCCATTCTCGGTCATGAGGGCGCCGGCGTCGTCGTCGAGGTCGGCAAGGGCGTCACCTCGCTGAAGCCGGGCGACCATGTCATTCCGCTCTACACGCCCGAGTGTCGCGAGTGCGAATACTGCCTCAATCCGAAGACCAACCTGTGCCAGAAGATCCGCTCGACGCAGGGAGCCGGCGTGATGCCGGACGGGACCTCGCGCTTCTCCATCGGCGGCGAGAAGATCTTCCACTACATGGGCACCTCGACCTTCGCCAACTACACGGTGCTGCCGGAGATCGCGCTGGCCAAGGTCCGCCCCGACGCGCCCTTCGACAAGATCTGCTACATCGGCTGCGGCGTCACCACCGGCATCGGCGCGGTCGTCAACACCGCCAAGGTCGAGCCGGGCTCCAATGTCGTGGTCTTCGGCCTCGGCGGCATCGGCCTCAACGTCATCCAGGGTGCCCGCCTCGTCGGCGCCAACATGATCGTCGGCGTCGACATCAACCCCGACAAGAAGGCCATGGCCGAGCGCTATGGCATGACCCATTTCGTCAATCCGCTGGAGGTCGAGGGCGATCTCGTGCCCTATCTCGTCGACCTCACCAAGGGCGGCGCCGACTATTCCTTCGAATGCATCGGCCGCACCGACACCATGCGCCAGGCGCTGGAATGCGCCCACAAGGGCTGGGGCGAATCCATCATCATCGGCGTTGCCGGCGCCGGGCAGGAGATCTCCACCCGGCCGTTCCAGCTCGTCACCGGCCGCTCCTGGCGCGGCTCGGCCTTCGGCGGCGCGCGCGGGCGCACCGACGTGCCGAAGATCGTCGACTGGTACATGGACGGCAAGATCGAGATCGACAGCATGATCACCCACACCATGCCGCTCGAGGAGATCAACACGGCCTTCGACCTGATGCACGAAGGCAAGTCGATCCGCTCGGTCGTCACGTTCTGAGCAAGGCGGGCCGGGAGCGCACGACGCCTTCCGGCCCGCATCACGCCCCGCAGGCGGGGCCGGCCGCACCTGCGGTCGACACAACACAACCGGGGGAACCGATGAGCGAGACCGGAACCATGTGGGCCGAGCCCCGTGACGGCGACACCATCGGCGGGCGCATCCGCCGTGCACGCGAGGCGGCGAACTTCTCCGTAGCACAGCTCGCCCGGCGCATCGGCGTCAAGACCGCGACCGTCAGCGCCTGGGAAACCGGCCGGTCCGAACCCCGCGCCAACCGGCTGACCATGCTGGCCGGCTTTCTCGGCGTCAGCCCCACCTGGCTGCTCTACGGCCTCGGCGACGCGCCCGCCGAGACGCCGCTCGCCAGCGAAATGGCGCTGATCGCCTCGAGCCTCAAGCTGCTGCGCGAGACGCATGAGCGCACCGGCGAGGCGCTCGCCCGGCTGGAGGCGCAGGTCGAGCAGATCGGCCGGCTGATCGGCAAGGACACGCAAGGTCCCAGCGCGTGAGCGCAGCCATGACCGCCCGCCCCGTCGACGATCCCGCCCTTCCGGCGATTGCCGGCAGGCCGCCCCTTACCGCCTTCTGGGCGGAGATGGACGCGCTCTCGCCGCGCCAGCTCCATGACCTGCTGCGCCTGCGCGTCGATGTCTTCGTGGTCGAGCAGGCCTGCCCCTATCCGGAGATCGACGGCCGCGATCCGCAGGCCCGTCATCTTCTGGTCACCGCTCCCGGCGAGGGCGGCACTGGCGACACGGAGCTTGCCGCCTGCCTGCGCCTGCTGCGACCCGACGCGCCGGGAGCCCCGCTGCGCATCGGCCGCATCGTCGTTGCCCCGGCCTGGCGCGGCACCGGCCTTGGCGACTATCTGATGCGCGCCGCCCTTGCCGAAGCCCGGCGCATTGCACCAGGCCATCCGCAGGCGCTGTCGGCGCAGGCGCATCTGACCACCTTCTATGCCGCGCACGGTTTCGTGCCGGTATCCGAGACCTATCTGGAAGACGGGATCCCGCATGTCGACATGCTGCGCGATCCCGCCCTGCACGCCTCCTGATCCCCTCCCCCTCACGCGAGAGCCGATATCCATGACCCTCGACCTCATCTCCTCCGCCCGCGCCTTCGGCGGCGAGCAGCGCGTCTACCGCCATGCCTCCGCCGCCACCGGCACGGACATGGAATTCGCCGCCTTCCTGCCGGCCGAGGCGCTGCGCGGCGAGGCCTGCCCGACGCTCTTCTATCTCTCCGGCCTCACCTGCACCTGGGAGAACGCCACCACCAAGGCCGGCTACCAGCGCCTTGCCGCCGAATACGGATTGATCCTCGTCGCCCCGGACACCAGCCCGCGCGGCGAGGGCGTCGCCAATGACGCCGCCTACGACCTCGGCCAGGGCGCCGGCTTCTATATCGACGCGACTGAGGCGCCCTGGGCGCCGCATTTCGCGATGGAAAGCTATGTTGCGCGCGAGCTCTTCGACCTCGTCTCGGCCGAGCTGCCGGTGTGGGAGGGCGCCGTCGGCGTCACCGGCCATTCGATGGGCGGCCACGGCGCCTTGACCCTTGCGATGAAGCATCCCGACCGCTTCCGCTCGGTCTCGGCCTTCGCTCCGATCGTCAATCCGCTCGACTGCCCCTGGGGCGAAAAGGCCTTCACCGCCTATCTCGGCGCGGACCGCACGGCCTGGGCCGCGCACGACGCCTGCCACCTCGTCGAGCATACCGGCTGGTCCGGCGACATCCTGATCGACCAGGGCAGCGCCGACGGCTTCCTCGAAGAGCAGCTCAAGCCCTGGGCGTTCGAGCGGGCCTGCCGCAAGGCCGGCGTCGACCTCACCCTGCGCATGCAGGGCGGCTACGACCACTCCTATTATTTCATCTCCACCTTCCTTGCCGATCACGTCGCCTGGCATGCCGCGCGCCTGACCGGCTGAGGCGGGAGGGTTCCTTGTTCCAGGCGGCGGCCTTCGCCGCCCGGAGGCGTCGGACGGCTGCGCCAATTCGTCACCGCCTCGTGCGAACGGCGGTTTCCCGCCGGTCGCACATTGACATCGCGCCCTGCCATCGCCAATTCCACGAGGTGATGTATCCGCCGGCTTTCGTTGAAAGCCGGGGCCAATCTCCCTATAACCCGACTAGGCCCGTGTGGCGTGTCGACGAACAACCGGAAACGGTACGGTGCCGTTTCCCCAGTGTAAGGATGTCTTGATGCCTTGGAGCAACCAGAACGGTGGCGGCGGCTGGAAGGGCGGCGGGGGCGGTGGCCCCTGGGGCGGTTCCGGCGGTGGCGGTCCCTGGGGGGGCGGTCCGCAGCGCGGCGGTGGCGGCGGTGGCAACCCGCCGGATCTGGAAGAGCTGCTCAAACGCAGCCAGAACACCCTGAAGACGGTGCTGCCCGGCGGCGGCAATCTCGGCTTCAAGGGCATCCTTCTCGCGGTGATCATCGCCGCCGGCGTCTGGCTCGCCACCGGCTTCTACCGGGTCGAGCAGGGCCAGGTCGGTGTCGAGCTGGTCTTCGGCGAGGTCACCAACCAGACCGCTCCCGGCCTGAACTACAACTGGCCCTATCCGGTCGGCGCCGTCTACACGCCGGAAGTCCTGCGCATCCGCGAACTGACCGTCGGCATGCGCGAGACCGTCAGCGGCAACCGCGTCACCACGCAGGATGTCGCCGAGGAAAGCCTGATGCTGACCGGCGACGAGAACATCGTCGATGTCGACTTCAAGGTGCAGTGGCGCATCCGGAACACGCCGGAGGGCGTCTCCAACTTCCTGTTCAACATCCAGGACCCGGATGGAACGGTGAAGGCGGTCGCCGAAAGCGCCATGCGCGAAGTGGTCGGCGAGAGCAACATCGACGCCATTCTCGGCGAGAACCGCACGCCCATCCAGGTCGCGGTGCAGAACCTGATGCAGACCGCGCTCGACACTTACGGTGCCGGCGTCGAGATCACCCAGGTGCAGATGCAGAAAGTCGATCCGCCGCAGCAGGTCATCGAGGCCTTCCGCGACGTGCAGGCCGCACGTGCCGATCAGGAGCGCATCCAGAACGAGGCCCAGGCCTATGCCAACCGCATCGTGCCGGAAGCCCGAGGCGAGTCTGCCCGGCTGCTTGAAGCAGCCAACGCCTATCGCGAGCAGACGGTCGCCGAGGCCAACGGTCAGGCGCAGCGCTTCGTCAAGATCCTGGACGAGTACCAGAAGGCTCCGTCCGTGACCCGCGAGCGTCTCTATCTGGAGACGATCGAGCAGGTTCTCGGCCGCAACGCCAAGATCATCATCGACGAGGGCACCAGCGGCTCGGGCGTCGTGCCCTATCTGCCGCTCGACCAGCTCAACCGAAACCAGGGCGCCGCCCGCAGCGGAGGCAACCAGTGATGAAGAACGGTATTTTCGGGATCGGCGGCATTATCGTCGCCGTCGCAGCGCTCGCCTTCTACCTGTCCGTGTTCATCGTCAACCCGGCCCAGCAGGCCCTGGTGCTGCAGTTCGGCGAGATCAAGCGGGCCGAGCAGGAGCCGGGCCTGAAGTTCAAGATCCCCTTCGTCCAGAACGTGGTCTATTTCGACAAGCGCGTGCTCGACCTGAACATGCCGCTGATCGAGCCGATCCTGTTCGACAAGAAGCGGCTGGTGGTGGACGCCTTCGCGCGCTATCGCATCACCGATCCGGTCCTGTTCTTCCAGACGGTGAACAACACCAGCGAGGCCAATCAGCGCCTGTCCACCTTCCTGCAGTCGAGCCTGCGTTCGGTGCTCGCCCGCGCCACCTTCGTGCAGATGGTGCGTGACGACCGCGCCGGGCTGATGGACCAGATCCGTCAGGACGTCGCCGCCCGCGCCGCGCCGATCGGCATCGAGGTGGTCGATGTGAAGATCCGCCGCGCCGACCTGCCGCAGACCAACTCCGATGCGGTGTTCCGCCGCATGCAGACGGAGCGTCAGCGGGAGGCGACGGAGATCCGCGCGCAGGGCGCCGAGCAGGCGCAGCGTATCCGCTCGCGCGCCGACCGCGACTCCACCGTCATCGTCGCCGAAGCCAATCGCGACGCCGAGGTGATCCGCGGTGACGGCGATGCGGAGCGGAACCGCATCTTCGCCGAGGCCTTCAACCGCGATCCGGAGTTCTTCAGCTTCTATCGCTCGATGCAGGCCTATTCGGAAGGCCTCAAGACCGGCGACACCTCGATGGTGCTGTCGCCGACCTCG
The DNA here is from genome assembly GCF_900185735.1 of Stappia sp. P2PMeth1. Taxonomy (NCBI): domain Bacteria; kingdom Pseudomonadati; phylum Pseudomonadota; class Alphaproteobacteria; order Hyphomicrobiales; family Stappiaceae; genus Stappia; species Stappia sp. P2PMeth1. The sequence continues at coordinate 67,417 of NZ_FYAW01000002.1, forward strand.
GAGTTCTTCCGCTACTTCCGCGATCCCAGCGGACGCAACCAGCCGCAGCCGCCCGCCGCCACCGGCGAGGCGCCGGTGGCCCGGGGTCCGCTCGCCCAGTGAGCGACCTGTGGGTTGCGCTTGGCCTCGTCCTGGCTCTCGAGGGGGCGCTTTATGCGCTCGCCCCGGGAGCCATGAAACAGGCGATCCGGCAGATGCTGGAACTGCCGGAGGCGACCTTGCGGACGGGCGGACTGATTGCCGCCATAATCGGCGTCTTCATCGTCTGGCTCGTCCGCGGATAGCCTTGCGCGGAAATCGGACGTAGGTTTGCCGGGGTCGGCCGGGGCGCATCGCGCTCCGTCCGGCCGCAAGACATCGCGGGGCACCGGTCCCCGAACCCAGATGGAGGACAACGGCCTATGGCCCTGTTGAACACCGACCCGCGTCAGGCCGGCCCGTCCGGCAAGGCCGGCACCCGCCGCATCGCGCAGCGCCTTGCCGCGGCCGCCCTTGCCCTTGCCCTTGCCGTTCCCGCCGCCGTGGTCGACCACCGCGCCGCACTCGCCCAGGCGCCCGAATCGATCCCGGACCTCGCCGAGTCCCTGCTTGATGCGGTGGTCAACATCTCGACCGCCCAGAACGTCACCGCGCAGCGCTCCGTGCCGCTGCCGCAGGTGCCGGAAGGCTCGCCCTTCCAGGAGTTCTTCGACGAGTTCTTCAACCGTCAGAACCGCGACAATGCCCGCCCGCGCCGGGTGCAGTCGCTCGGCTCGGGCTTCGTCATCGACGGCGAACAGGGCATCATCGTCACCAACAATCACGTGATCGAGGGGGCCGACGAGATCACCGCCAACTTCAACGACGGCAGCAAGCTTGTCGCCGAGGTGATCGGCCGCGACAGCAAGACCGACATCGCCGTGCTGAAGGTGACCTCGCCGACACCGCTGAAAGCCGTGTCCTTCGGCGATTCGCGCGCCCTGCGCGTCGGCGAATGGGTGATGGCGATCGGCAACCCCTTCGGCCTCGGCGGCACGGTCACCACCGGCATCGTCTCGGCCCGCAACCGCAACATCAATTCCGGCCCTTACGACAACTACATCCAGACCGACGCCTCCATCAACCGGGGCAATTCCGGCGGCCCGCTGTTCAACCGCAACGGCGAGGTGATCGGCATCAACACCGCGATCATCTCGCCCTCCGGCGGCTCCATCGGCATCGGCTTCTCGATTCCCTCCGAGATCGCCACCAGGGTCATCGCCCAGTTGCGCGAGTTCGGCGAGACCCGCCGCGGCTGGCTCGGCGTGCGCATCCAGGAAGTCACCGACGAGATCGCCGAGAGCCTCGGCATGGACAAGGCCGAAGGCGCGCTGATCGCCGGCATCACCGAGGGCGGACCGGCCGAGGAGGCCGGCTTCGAGGCCGGCGACGTGGTGATCGAGTTCAACGGCGCCCGCGTTCCGGCCATGCATGACCTGCCGCGCATGGTCGCCGACACGCCGGTCGGCGAGGAAGTCTCGGTCGTCGTCCTGCGCAAGGGCGAGGAGGTCACGCTCCAGGTCAAGCTCGGCCGCCTCGAGGAGGCCGACGCCTCCGCTGCCGCCGACAGCACGGCTCCCTCCGACCAGGCCCCGGCCACCGACACCCCGACCGTGCTCGGGATGACGCTGTCCACCCTCACCGACGAGTTGCGCAGCCAGTATTCGATCGCCGCCGACGTCAAGGGCGTCGTCGTCACCGCCGTCGAAGATGGCTCGGGCGCTGCCGAAAAGCGCATCGCCGCCGGCGACGTGATCGTCGAGGTGGCGCAGGAGACCGTTACCGACCCGGCCGATATCATCGCCCGCATCGAGGCCCTGAAGGGCGAGAGCCGCCGCCTGGCGCTGTTCCTCATTGCCAATGCGCAAGGCGAGGTCCGCTTCATCCCGCTCTCCATCGAGCAGTAGGACCGCGACCCCGCCCCGAAGACACGAAGGCCGCGGGTTCGCCCGCGGCCTTTTTCCGGTCCCTCGAAAAGCGCGATTCAGCCGGCGGCGAACTCGCCGGCCCGGTAACCCTGGAAGTAGAGCAGCGCGGTCAGGTCGCCATGGTCGACCCTCGCGTCGGCCGCCGCCGCCACTGCCGGCTTGGCCCGATAGGCAACGCCCAGCCCGGCGCGCTCGATCATCGCCAGGTCGTTGGCCCCGTCGCCGACGGCCACCGACGCCTCCGCCTCGATCCCCTTCTCCACGAGCAGTTCCTCCAGCCGCTGCCGCTTGGCCTCGCGCCCGAGGATCGGCTCGCCCACCTTGCCGGTCAGCCGTCCCTCGGCAATGCCCAGCGTGTTGGCCCGGTTCTCGTGGAAGCCGAGCTGCGCCGCGATCTGCGACGTGAAGGCCGTGAAGCCGCCGGAGACCAGCGCGCAATAGGCGCCATGCGCCCGCATCGTCCCGACCAGTTCGCGCGCGCCGGGCGTCAGGGTGATCTGCGACTTCAGCACCTCGCCGATCACCTCTTCCCCGAGGCCGGCCAGCATCGCCGCGCGCTCGCGCAGGGCCGGCTCGAACTCCAGCTCGCCCCGCATCGCCCGTTCGGTGATCGCCGCGATCACGTCCTTCTTGCCGACGGCGGCGGCCAGTTCGTCGATGCATTCCTGGCCGATCATGGTGGAATCCATGTCGGCGATCAGCAGGCGCTTGCGTCGGCCCTCGCGCTTCTGCACAAGGACGTCGACGGGCGCGTCCGCCAGCACCTGGCGCAAGGCCGCGTCGAACTCGCCTGTTCGCGCCGGATCGCCGTCGACGGCAAGGTCGCAGGCGATGCCGGCGGCGAGCCAGTCGGCGGCAGCGGCGCCCACGGGCAGCACATGCAGCGCCCGCGCGACGAGCGTCTCGTCGAGGACCGGGCGCGAGGGATTGGCGACGAGGGTTGCGACGAGCGACATCGTGAGGCGCCTTGAAAGGGAATGAGGAAGACGTGGCGAAACCGGTGACGTTGATAGCCGGACCCACGGCAAGCGGCAAGTCGGCGCTGGCCCTGGACCTGGCGGAGCGCGATGGCGGCTGGATCGTCAACGCCGACAGCATGCAGGTCTATGCCGATCTCGACGTGCTCACCGCCCGCCCCTCGCCGGCGGATCTCGCCCGCGCGCCGCACCGCCTCTACGGCCATGTCGATGCCGCCGAGCCCTGGTCCGTCGCCCGCTGGCTGGAGGACATCGCCAAGGTGCTGGACGAGGCGCGCACCGCCGGGCGGCCGCTGATCATCGTCGGCGGCACCGGCCTCTATTTCCGCGCCCTTGCCGGCGGCCTGTCCGCCGTCCCGCCGATCCCGGAGGAGATCCGCACCCGCCTGCGCACTGAAGCAGCGGATGCACCCGCCGGCGCGCTGCACCAAAGGCTGGCCGAGGTGGATCCGCCGGTGGCCGCGCGGCTCGAGCCCGGCGACACCCAACGCCTCCTGCGCGCCCTGGAAGTGGTGGAGGCGACCGGCCGTTCGCTCGCCCACTGGCAGCGGCAGCAGGGGCCGGTTCTGGTCGGACCGGAGGCTGCCCGTGTCGTTCTCGCCCCGCCGCGTCCCTGGCTGCACGCGCGCATCGCCGACCGCTTCCGCGCCATGGTCGATCAGGGCGCCATGGAGGAAGCCCGCCGCCTGCTGGCCCGCGAGCTCGACCCGGACCTGCCGGCGATGAAGGCCATCGGCCTGCGCGAGCTTGGCCGCCTTGCGCCCGACCTTGCCGGGCTGGACCCGGCCATCGACAAGGCGACCACCGAGACCCGCCGCTATGCCAAGCGACAGGAGACCTTCTTCAGAGGCCAGCTCGGCGACTGGCCCCGCCTCGATCCGGCGGACGCCGCCGCCTGGCACAGCTTTCTGCGTGGAGAATAGCGGGCGCCACAGCCTTTGATTGCAATGTCATCATTTGCCCATAAACTCCATCTATGGAGTTTCCCGCTCGCCACGCCCCGGTGCATTCCGGCCGCGGTCCGGCGGGCTCTGTCCGGCGCATCCCATCATGCGCCACCCCGCCCGACGCGGCGCAGATCGCGCGGGTTGTCTTCCGGAGGAAGGGCCGACAGGTCCCGATCCCGCCAGACCGTCTTTTACGGACACCACGCCCTCCACGGGTGCTGGACCGCAAGGAGAGAGACATGGCGGACACTGCGATACTCGAGACACCACGCCTGCGGCTTGCCGCCTTCACGCCAGCCGACGTGGGCGATCTCCATACCCTGCACAGCGATGAGAACGTCAACCGCTTCCTCGCCTCCCACGAGGCGATCCGCTCGCGCGAGGACGCCGAGCAGCACCTGCGCGACTATATCGAGGGTCAGGACCACCGCGGCTTCAGCCAGTGGAAGGCGACCCTGCGCGATGGCGGCTTTGCCGGCCGGGCGGGCTTCTCCGTCTTCCCCGAAACCTCGGAAGTGGCGCTGAGCATCTGCCTGAAGCCGCAGTTCTGGGGCAAGGGCTATGCCTCGGAACTGGCCGGCGCCCTGGTGACCTGGTTCTTCGAACGCACCTATTTCACCCACCTCATCGCCTTCGTCGCCGCCGGCAACGATCCGGCCCGCCGCATGGTGGAAAGCATCGGCTTTTCGATACGCCAGCGCATGGTGATCGACGGCAACGTCTTCGACTGCCTGCAGGTGCTCTCGCCCGCCCTTGCCCGCTACGCCCGCGCCTGACGGCGCGGGTCGGAGAGGCAATCCGACCACCACCAACGAAATGCAAAAGCCCCCGGCGGATCGCTCCGCCGGGGGCTTTGTCCTGGGGCAAGTCCGGTCAGGCCGGCGGCTCAGACGGCGCGCAGCTCCTGGTGGTCCGGCTTGCTCTGGCGGGCGATCAGCCGGTTGAGCGCCGAGATATAGGCGCGGGCCGAGGCCACCAGCGTGTCGGTGTCCGCGCCCTTGCCGGTCGCCATGCGGCCGTTCGACTCGAGCCGGACGGACACCTCCGCCTGCGCGTCGGTCCCTTCCGTCACCGCATGCACCTGATAGAGCGACAGGCGCGCATCATGCGGCACGATGGCCTTGATCGCGTTGAAGGTGGCGTCGATCGGGCCGTCGCCGGTGCATTCGCGGGTCTCGTGGCGGCCGTTGACGTCGAGCGTCAGGATCGCCTTGCCGGCGGCGCCGGTGCCGGCGATCACGGTCAGCGCGATCACCTTGATCTGCTCGCCCTGGGTCGCGATCTCGTTCTCGACCAGGGCCTCGATGTCCTCGTCATAGACGTGCTTCTTGCGGTCGGCGAGATCCTTGAACCGGCGGAAGGCATCCTCGAACGCGTTGTCGCCGATCTCGTAGCCCAGTTCCTCCAGCTTCTGGCGGAAGGCGTGGCGGCCGGAATGCTTGCCCATCACCAGCGAGGTGGCCTTCACGCCGACATCCTCGGGTCGCATGATCTCGTAGGTCTCGGCATTCTTCAGCATGCCGTCCTGGTGGATGCCGCTTTCATGCGCGAAGGCGTTCTTGCCGACGATCGCCTTGTTGAACTGGACCGGGAAGCCGGAAACGGCCGAGACCAGCTTGGAGGCGCGGGTGAGGTAGCGCGGCTCGACGGCGCAGCCATAGGGCAGCACGTCGGAGCGGGTGCGGATCGCCATGACGATCTCTTCCAGCGCCGCATTGCCGGCACGCTCGCCGAGGCCGTTGATCGTGCATTCGATCTGCCGCGCGCCGCCGGCGACACCGGCCAGCGAGTTGGCGACGGCGAGGCCCAGGTCATTGTGGCAATGCACGGAGAAGATCGCCTTGTCCGCATCCGGCACCCGGGCGCGGATCTGCTCGAACATCGCCTTGTACTCGTCCGGCGTCGCATAGCCGACCGTGTCCGGCAGGTTGATCGTGCTGGCGCCGGCGCGGATCGCCGCCTCGACGCAGCGGCACAGATATTCGATCGGCGTGCGGGTGGCGTCCATCGCCGACCATTCCACGTCGTCGATCAGGTTGCGCGCCCGGCCGACCGTATCGGTGATGATGTCGAGCACCTGCGCCTCGGTCTTCTTCATCTGGTGCTCCAGATGGATCGGCGAGGTGGAGACGAAGGTGTGGATGCGGCCGCGCTCGGCATGGCGTACCGCCTCGCCGGCCCGGTCGATATCGGCATGGATGGCACGGGCGAGGCCCGCAATCACCGAACGCTTGGTGCGCTTGGCGATCTCGGAGACCGCCTCGAAGTCGCCGTTGGAGGCGATCGGAAAGCCCGCCTCGATGATGTCGACGCCCATGTCGTCGAGAATTTCGGCCACCTGCAGCTTCTCCTCCAGCGTCATGGAGGCGCCGGGCGACTGTTCGCCGTCGCGCAAGGTGGTGTCGAAAATGAAGATCTGGTCCTGGGCAGACATTATCCGTTTCCCTTCGGGTCGGGCCCTGCGCCGCTCGCGTGTTTATGGGGCGCGGGCCGAAATGCATTCGGTCGGTGAAGGTTTCGTCCCCTGAGCGCCCGCCTCCGTTCCGCTGGGAGGCAGCCGGTGCTCAGGGGCAGATAAGGAGAAGGAGGCCGCCGCGACGCAGGGCTCCGCCGCGCGCCGTGCGCGCGTCGATCGCAAAAGCGGCAGATGTGCCAGCGGCGATCATGCGGGTCGTCCAGTCCTTGCGTCTCGCCCGTCCGTTGCGGGCCGGTGGCACGGGAGACTGCGCCAAGCTTGCGCAAGATGTCCCGAAAGAAGCGTTAACGCACCAAGGTGGTATCCGATCGTCCGCGCGCTTGCAAGATCCTTGCGCGGACTTTCGTGTGTCCCGTGCGGATGCCCTCCGCACGAAGCGAAACGGGCGGGATCGCTCCCGCCCTCTCCGCACTGTCAGATGCCTTCCGGGCCGCGCTGCAGCGCCGCGACACCGGAGCGCGAGACTTCCACCAGGCCGAGCGGCTTCAGGATGGCGATGAACTGCTCCACCTTGTTGGTCCGTCCGGTGATCTCGAAGACGAAATGCTCCGCCGTCGCGTCGATCACGGTGGCGCGGAACGCATCCGCCAGCCGCAGCGCCTCCAGCCGCTTCTCGCCGATGCCGGCCACCTTGATCAGCGCCAGTTCCCGCTCCAGCGGCTTCTCGAAATTGCGGCGCCGCGCCTCCACCGTCAGATTGGTCACCCGGTGCACCGGCACCAGCCGCTCGAGCTGATGGTGGATCTGCTCGATCACCATCGGCGTGCCGGTGGTGACGATGGTGATCCGCGACAGGTGCTTCTCGTGCTCGGTCTCCGAGACGGTCAGGCTGTCGATGTTGTAGCCCCGGCCCGAGAACAGGCCGATGACGCGGGCAAGCACGCCCGGCTCGTTGTCGACCAGCACCGAAAGCGTGTGGCTCTCGACCGGCTCGACCACCTCGGCCATGAAATAGGCGGAGGGCGCATTGAGGTTCTGTGCGTTCATCTCTCTCGTCTCCGCGATCTCAGACCAGCGCCTTGCCGGCCGCGCCGATGGCTTTCGCCACCGCCTCGTCATTGGCCTCGTCGGGCAGCAGCATCTCGTTATGCGCCTTGCCCGAGGGGATCATCGGGAAGCAGTTGGCAAGGTTGGCCACCCGGCAGTCGAAGATCACCGGCTTCGGCGTCTCGATCATCTCCTGGATGGCGCCGTCGAGATCGCCCGGCTTGTCGACGATGATGCCGTGGCCGCCAAAGGCCTCCGCCAGCTTCACGAAGTCCGGCAGGCTGTCCATGTAGGAATGCGACAGCCGGTTGCCATGCAGCAACTGCTGCCACTGGCGCACCATGCCCATGTACTGGTTGTTGAGGATGAAGACCTTCACCGGCAGGCCGAACTGCACCGCCGTCGACATCTCCTGGATGTTCATCAGGATCGAGGCGTCGCCCGCGATGTCGATGCACAGCGCGTCCGGATGCGCCACCTGCGCGCCGATCGCCGCCGGCAGGCCGTAGCCCATCGTGCCGAGGCCGCCCGAGGTCAGCCAGCGGTTCGGCGCCTCGAAGCCGAAGAACTGGGCCGCCCACATCTGGTGCTGGCCGACCTCCGTGGACACGAAGGTCTTTCGCCCCTTGGTCGCCTCGTAGAGCCGCTGGATGGCGTATTGCGGCATGATGATATCGTCCGACGGCCGGTAGGCGAGCGAGTTGCGCCCGCGCCAGCGGTCGATCTGCTCCCACCACGCCTTCAGGCCGGCGGCGTCGAGCTTGTGCCCGCCGGTCCGCCACAGCCGCACCATGTCCTCCAGCACATGGGCGACGTCGCCGACGATCGGAATGTCGACCTTGACCGTCTTGTTGACCGACGACGGGTCGATGTCGATATGCACCTTCAGCGACTTCGGCGAGAAGGCGTCGAGCCGGCCGGTGATGCGGTCGTCAAAGCGCGCGCCGATGCAGATCATGACGTCGCAGTCGTGCATCGCCATGTTGGCTTCATAGGTGCCGTGCATGCCGAGCATGCCCAGCCACTGCTTGCCGGAGGCCGGATAGGCGCCGAGCCCCATCAGCGTCGAGGTGATCGGCGCGCCGGTCAGTTGCACCAGCTCGCGCAGGAGCTGCGTCGCCGCCGGGCCGGAATTGATGACGCCGCCGCCGGTATAGAGGATCGGCTTCTTCGCCCGAGACAGCAGCTCGACCGCATGGCGGATCGCCTCGATGTCGCCCTTGACCTTCGGCCGGTACGACTTGTGGGCGATGTTGGTCGGCGGCTCGTAGATGCCGGTGGCGAACTGGATGTCCTTCGGCACGTCGATGACGACCGGTCCCGGACGGCCGGTGGTCGCGACATAGAAGGCCTCGTGCAGGATGCGCGGCAGGTCCTCGATCCGCTTCACCAGCCAGTTGTGCTTGGTGCAGGGCCGGGTGATGCCCACTGTGTCGCATTCCTGGAAGGCGTCGCTGCCGATCAGATGCGTCGGCACCTGGCCGGTGATGCAGACGAGCGGGATGGAATCGAGCAGCGCGTCGGTCAGCGCGGTGACCATGTTGGTCGCGCCCGGACCGGAGGTGACCAGCACGACGCCCGGCTTGCCGGTCGAACGGGCATAGCCCTCGGCCGCGTGGCCGGCGCCCTGTTCGTGGCGCACCAAGACGTGCTGGATGTCGTCCTGCTGGATGATCTCGTCATAGATCGGAAGCACGGCACCGCCGGGATACCCGAACACATGCTTGACCCCCTGGTCCTTGAGTGCCTGCAGCACCATTTCGGCGCCGGTCATCTCGCGCTTCATCGTTCCTGTCCTCGATCGTCGCGGCGTCCTCGCCCCGACCGCTTCGTTTCCGTCATCCGCCACGTCGTCCCGCGCAAGTCAGGTCCGGGCGCCCTCCGGCATGCGGCCAATAAAAAAGGCCTCCGGTGGAGGCCTTGCGCGCGCTGAGCTGTCTGGGAACCCGAGTGTTACCTCGTCCCGGCCGCGCGCGCCCCGCATACAAGAATGAGCCCGATGCTCTTCGTCACGTCAAATCCGTCCTGTCCGGCGGTGTTGCCAAAACCCGTCCTGAACCCGGCCCGTGGCCTGTCCGTCTGGGCAATCGGTCGGCGGACGCTGATGACAGGGTCATCTGGCGACTTACCCGATCCGACGCCGCGCAAACTAGACGCAGCGTCTGGCCCGGTCAAGCGCATTATCCGGAAATTTCGCAAAGCATCCTGCGGACTTGCCGAATCTTGCCAGCGCCCCGCGCGCCCGCCGATCGCCCCGCGCGAGGTCGGCGCGCCCTCCCCGTTCCTCCGGCCTGCGCCCAGGTTCGCCCCCCGCCCTCTCTGGGCAAAAGATATCCCCAGGGGCAAAGCCGCGGTTTTGCGCGCCAAAGGCCGCGTCCGCACCCCGTTTCAACGGCCAGTTCCACGACCGCCGAAAAGAAACTTGCATCTCCCGGCAAGCCTCTGTATACACCCGTCTCACAGCGGTCGGCGACACACGCTTTCCGCTGCGGGATGCTGTTGCAGCAAAGCCTGATCATCAGGATCGCATGCAGGGCAGTCCCGAACGGCCGCAAGGCTTGTGGGTGTATAGCTCAGTTGGTAGAGCAGCTGACTCTTAATCAGCCGGTCCTGGGTTCGAATCCCCGTGCACCCACCACTTCCTTCTCTCTGAAATCGCTGGAAAATTCGCCGGAAGGCGCAAGATTTGCGCCGTGAACGGGCGGTGAACATTGCCGTTCGTGCGACCAGCGTGCGACGTCGCACGGTCGCATGGGTTCCCCTCCCGTTCTCACAAGCCGATTTCCGTCTCACCGCCCCTCTGACACAGTCTGCTGGGAAATTGGTCCCGAGCGGGAGAGGCTGACATCGGCCGCTAGGTATGGCATTGCGACGATGGCGCGCTAGCTCAAACATTCATCACTATCGCAGGACACGGCACCCGTCATAGGGGCTGATCGGGGAACGCGCTAACATAGAGATCGGCGACAAAGGTCGAATCGGAAAGACACATTTATTTTGCTTTGTCGTCTACCAGCGACCAAACCCGACTCCACATTGATGCGTAGTTGGCTTAAAAAATAACTCGGTTTGTAATTACCCTCAAGGTCATTGCCATGGTTGAAGTTCTAGCGGCGGTAGGTGTGATTGCCATCATTGTTTTTTTCGTCAGAGTGCTCCGACGCCGCGGAAGCAGAACACTGCCCGGAAGCATCGCCAGAGAGCGGCTTCTAGCCAGATATCTTGGCGAAGACGACTTTCCAAGCATAAAGGCTCTATTTCTCCAATTAAATTATGATGAACTGGAAATGATATCGCAAGCATTTCATAGTTTCGAAGTCGCCATCCATAGAACTGGCGTTGACATGCGGCGGGATTGGTTCAATCAAATGGCATTACAAGGTGTTGAATTCCCATTGCGCCTTCGTGGCGAAGTCTGTGCGTTGGAGCTGCATGAACTGCGCCTCATGCGCGAAGTCCTAAATCACGTGTAGCTCCGCAACGAGGCTCGGTCGTACGTCCCGCAGGTCGTCGAGGAATTTCGGTCTGCTATAGGCTATTCTCGGTTCCATATCCTCGATAGGGCTGGCCTCTCCGATGCAGAAGCCATCTGCAAGACAAGGTGAAGCGTAGCAGTTTACTCCGTCAGCCGATCCGCGCCCGCGCCCTGGCGCATCGGGATGCGCGGCCCCGCGAGCCTCCCCGCCCCAATCTTTTTCCCCGCACGGGTTGGTTGAACCACCCGATCGTTCCTATATGGGTCGCAACCCCGGTTCGAGACGGCCTCCCCAACGCCGGTCGAGCCCGCATTGCCCCGCGCGTTCCCTTTCCCTCTCTCATCCGGCCCTGTTCATGGCACCCATCCTTTCCATTTCCGATCTGTCGAAAACCTATGACACCGGCTTTCAGGCGCTGAAAACCGTGTCGCTCGAGATCGACAAGGGCGAGATCTTTGCCCTTCTCGGCCCCAACGGCGCCGGCAAGACGACGCTCATCAGCATCGTCTGCGGCATCGTCAATGCCTCGTCGGGCACCGTCACGGTGGATGGCAACGACATCGTCCGCGACTACCGCGCCGCCCGCTCCCTGATCGGCCTGGTGCCGCAGGAGCTCACCACCGACGCCTTCGAGTCGGTCTGGGCGACCGTCTCCTTCAGCCGCGGCCTGTTCGGCAAGCCCAAGGCCCCGGAGATCGTGGAAAAGGTGCTGCGCGACCTCTCCTTGTGGGACAAGAAGGACAGCAAGCTCGTCACCCTGTCGGGCGGCATGAAGCGCCGCGTGCTGATCGCCAAGGCGCTCGCCCACGAGCCGCGCGTGCTGTTCCTCGACGAGCCGACCGCCGGCGTCGATGTGGAGCTGCGCCGCGACATGTGGCGGGTGATCCGCGAATTGCGCGACACCGGCGTCACCATCATCCTCACCACCCATTACATCGAGGAGGCGGAGGAGATGGCCGACCGGGTCGGCGTCATCAACAAGGGCGAGATCGTCCTTGTCGAGGAAAAGGCCGAACTGATGCGCAAGCTCGGCCGCAAGCAACTGGCCCTGCACCTCGCCGTCCCTCTCGCCGCCGTGCCGGACGGGCTTTCGGCGCACAATCTCGAACTCTCCGACGATGGAGAGGAGCTGATCTACACCTACGACACGACGGGCGAGCGCACCGGCATCACCACCCTGCTGCAGGACCTCAACGCCGCCGGCATCCGCTTCCGCGACCTGCAGACCCGGCAGAGTTCGCTGGAGGAGATCTTCGTCAACCTGGTGAGGACGCCGTCATGAATATCCATGCCATCAAGGCGATCTACAGGTTCGAGATGGCCCGCACCGGCCGCACCCTGTTCCAGAGCATCGTCTCCCCGGTCATCTCCACCTCGCTCTATTTCGTCGTCTTCGGCGCGGCCATCGGCTCGCGCATCGCCGAGGTCGACGGCGTCAGCTACGGCGCCTTCATCGTGCCCGGCCTGATCATGCTGTCGCTGCTGACCCAGAGCGTGTCGAACGCCTCGTTCGGCATCTATTTCCCGCGCTTCACCGGCACGATCTACGAGGTGCTCTCCGCCCCGGTCTCCTATCTGGAGATCGTCATCGCCTATGTCGGGGCGGCGGCGACGAAGGCGATCATCGTCGGATTGATCATCCTGGCGACGGCCGCGCTCTTCGTGCCGCTGGAGATCCAGCATCCGGGCTGGATGCTGCTGTTCCTGCTGCTGACGGCGGTCACCTTTTCGCTGCTCGGCTTCATCATCGGCATCTGGGCGGACAATTTCGAGAAGCTGCAATTCGTGCCGATGCTGATCATCACGCCGCTCGCCTTTCTCGGCGGCAGCTTCTACTCGATCTCGATGCTGCCGCCCTTCTGGCAGAAGGTGACGCTGTTCAACCCGGTGGTCTATCTGATCAGCGGCTTCCGCTGGAGCTTCTACGGACAGGCCGATGTCGGCGTCGGCGTCAGCCTCGCCATGACGCTACTGTTCCTCGGGCTCTGCCTTGCGGTGATCTGGTGGATCTTCCGCACCGGTTACCGGCTGAAGTCCTGACCTTCGAAAGTGGTGCGGGCCGCAAGGCGGCCCGCCCGTCGGCGCCTTGCGCTCAGACGGCGACCGCCGCCTTGATATGCGGGTGCGGGTCGTAGCCGGTGAGCTCGAAGTCCTCGTAGCGGAAGGCGAAGAGATCGGTCACCGCCTCGTTGATCTTCATCTGCGGCAGCGGCCTTGGCGCGCGCGACAGTTGCTCCTTCGCCTGCTCCAGGTGGTTCAGGTAGAGATGCGCATCGCCGAACGTGTGGATGAACTCGCCCGGCGCGTAGCCCGTCACCTTGGCCACCATCATCGTCAGCAGCGCATAGGAGGCGATGTTGAACGGCACGCCGAGGAAGACATCGGCCGAGCGCTGATAGAGCTGGCAGGACAGCCGCCCCTCGGCGACATAGAACTGGAAGAAGGCGTGGCAGGGCGGCAGCGCCATCTCGTCGACCAGCGCCGGGTTCCAGGCCGAGACGATCAGCCGGCGGCTGTCCGGCGTCTTGCGGATCTGCTCCAGCAGCTTGGCGATCTGGTCGATGGACGAGCCGTCCGGCGCCGGCCAGGAGCGCCACTGATAGCCATAGACCGGGCCGAGATCACCGGTCTCGTCGGCCCATTCGTCCCAGATCCGCACGCCGTGGTCGTTGAGGTAGCGGATATTGGTGTCGCCGGCCAGGAACCACAGCAATTCGTGGATGATCGACTTCAGGTGCAGCTTCTTGGTCGTCACCATCGGGAAGCCGTCGGCAAGGTCGAAGCGCATCTGGTGGCCGAACACGGAGAGGGTTCCCGTGCCGGTCCGGTCGGTCTTCTTCACGCCCTCGTCGAGGATGCGCTGCATCAGCTCGTGATAGTTCCGCACGCTGCCGTCCGCCTGCCGATTCTGTTCCGCGCCATCGTCGCCCGGGCGCAAGCCGAGGGCAAGCGCACCGGCGCCCCCGTCCCTGCAATCCACCGGCCGGCGCGTCGGCAGGGTTCAGTTCCCGGCGGTGAGCCCCGGCCAATGGGTCTCGGCCTTGCCGATGAACCCGGCCGCGTCCTTGCGCCAGCGCGCCTGGATGTTGCCGTTGTAGTTGAGGTAGAGCCGGCCGTCGACGATGTCCCAGTTGTTCGGGTCGCCCTTGGAGAGCTTGCCCTGCGCGATCGCCCAGGCGCAGTAGCCGCCATAGGCGGGAGCATATTTCTCCGGCTCGGCCAGGAACGTCTCGCGGTTTGCCGCGCTGGCAAAGCGCCATGTCGCGCCGCGATACTCAGCCGCGATCTCGGCCCTGCCCTTCACCGGGCGGCCTTGCGTGAAATAGGCGACAGGATCGTAGCCGCCCACGGCCACACCCTCGACCAAGCCGGTATAGACGGGGCCGGTGTCGCTGCTGCCGCCGAGCCCGAACCAGCCGGCACTGGCTGTTCCCGCCGTAAGCAGCACGGCGGCAGCCGCCAGCATCGCACATCGGCGCGAAACGCCGCCCGAACGCTTCCGTGTCATCTGCCTATCCTCCGCGCTGCCCCGCACCTTGACCGGGCAGATGCTTTTTTAGCGCAAGCGCCGGCTCCCCTGCCAATGACGTCGCCTCACAAGCCCGCGATGGCGCGCGCGCCCCAGCGCATACGACAAGTTTTCCAAGGGGACAGACGAGTTGGCGCAGGCCCCTTTTCAGCCGCCCTCCCTGCCCCTATATTCGGAGTGCCGGCGCAAGCCGGCTATGGCGATAAACGGACTTCGGAATAAGCCTATCGGACCCGGGGGCGGTACCCGGCGCCTCCACCCAAGCCCGCCGCACGATCTGTTGGTCGGCGGGTTTCGGCGGGGGCGAAATAGGATCGACGAGGGTGTAAAGGTCGTTCTTTTGCTCGGCATGGTTCCGCCGTTATCGGGCCGTCTCAATAGTTGCAAATGACAACTATGCTATGGACAACGCTGTCGCCGCGTAATGCGGTGCCGGTAGTCCTTTAAGCCCTGGCGGTTAGCCCCGTCAGGCGGGGTCCGGAGGCACCTGGCAACAGAAGCCTCCACTCGATTTCCGCCTGGCCTCGGCCCGCCTGACCCGCGCCCCGCCTGGCTCGCGCATGGGCAAGCGGCGGCGCCTTGAGGCCGGCGATGGCGGCGTCCAGCGGCTCGCCCTCGCGAAAAAAAGCGGGGCAAGGGGCAAAAGGCCGGTGCAAGCACCGATCGGCGCTTTTCATTCTCCCCTGCGCAAGCCATGTTGGGCGCGACCTGATTCACACTTTCAGATTCTCACGCTCAGTTAAGTGCGATGGCCGAAGACCTGATCCGCTACGATATCGTCATTCAGGACGCCCTGCGCGGTGCCGTCCGCAAGATCCTCTCCGAGGTCGGCCGCGTCGGCCTGCCGGGCGAGCATCATTTCTATATCGCCTTCGACACCACCGCTCCGGGCGTGCGCATCTCCTCGCGGCTGCATGAGCGCTATCCGAAGGAGATGACCATCGTCCTGCAGCATCAGTTCTGGGACCTTGCCATCGGCGAGCACGCCTTCGAGGTCGGCCTCTCCTTCGGCGGCATCCCCGAAAAGCTGTTCGTCCCCTTCTCCGCCATCAAGGGCTTCTTCGACCCGTCCGTCCAGTTCGCGCTCGAGTTCGAGCCTGGCAAGACGGCCGAGGAACTGCCCGAGGAACTGGTCGAGGCGGCCCGCGAACAGGAGCGGGCGGAGGCCACGCTCGCCAGCGTCGAGAAAACGACGGTTGACGCGAAATTGGACAAGGTTTCGCAAGTTCACAGCAAAAATTTGCAAAATTCTGATCAACCCGAAAAGCCGGTGTCCAAGGAGGACAAGTCCGGCGAGCCGGGCGGCGCCGATGTGGTCTCGCTCGACGCCTTTCGCAAGAAGACCTGAGGATCGGCCGGACCGCGCAAGCAGCTCCGACCGCGAAGGACGGATGATGAGCGGGGATATCGTCAATCTGAGGCAGGCGCGAAAAGCGCGCGCGCGGCGCGACAAGGACGAGAAGGCAGCGGCCAACCGCAGCCTGTTCGGCCGCACCAAAGCCGAGAAAACCCGCGATCGCACGCTTGCCGAGGCCGCCACGCGCCACGTCGAGGGCCATCGCCGCGAGCTCTCTCCGGCGGACACGTCCGGCGGGGACAATCACGGCAATGGCGAGGGCGGCTAGCCATGCTCGCCAAGCGCTCCCTGACCCTGCACGGCCACCGCACCAGTCTGGCGCTTGAGCCGGAGTTCTGGGAGGTGCTGGAGGAAATGGCCGAGGCCGGGAATATCAGCCTTCCTGCCCTGGTCGCCCGCATCGATGATGCGCGCGAAATTGAGACGGTGGGCGGCGGCGACCTGCCATCGTCCTTGTCCTCGGCCCTGCGGGTTGCCGCCCTTGCCCATTGCCGGGCCAAGGCCTGACTCACTGGTCCGGCGTTCTGCCAATGAAAACAGGGGGTTCGAGCGGCGGCAGCAGCGGCATCGGCTGGCCCCTGCCCGGTTCCGCGCCCGCCGTTCCCGTGCTTCCCGGATCGTCCAATGCCCGCCGGATGCGCTCGCCGAAGCTCGCCGCCGGCGTGGGCTCTGCTGCTGGCTGCCCGCCCTGTTGTCCCCGCCGCCGCTCGGCCGCGGCCCGTTCCGCTGCCTTGCGCGCCTCCTCGGCTTTCCGGGCCGCCTCGGCTTTCCTTGCCTCCTCGGCTTTCCTCGCCTCCTCGGCCTTGCGGGCGTCGTTCGCCCTGCGCGCCTCCTCGGCCTTTCGAGCCTCTTCGGCCTTGCGCGCCTCTTCGGCTTTCCGCGCCTCCTCGGCCCTGCGGGCTTCGTCCGCCTTGCGCGCCTCCTCGTCCAGCAACTGCCGCTCCTGCCGGCGCTTTTCCTCGCGCTGCCGCCGCATTTCCCGCATCAATCGGTCGCGCTCGGTGATCTCGGCCTGCAGCTCCTCCACCCGGCGCACCTCCTGTTCGAAGGCGCGCAGGGTCAGGAAGGCGGTGAAGGGGGCGATGTCGATGGTGCGCTGCGGCTCGGCCAGTGGCCCGGCGAAGACGAGGCCCACCTGCGCCTCCGCTCCGGTCACCGCCTCCTCGCCCGGATCGACCCGCAGCGAGAAATCGCTCTGCAGGCTCAAGGCCTTGAGGTCGATCTGGGCATTGCCGAACACCCGTGCCTCGCGGTTGTCGACCCGCGCATTGCTGATCCGCGCGACTCCGCCGGCGATCGAGGCGCTCGCCTCCAGTTCCGCGAAGGGCAGCACGCCGGCGTCGAGATGGCTGGCGAAGGCGGTGCGGATCGCTGCGTCGTTGAGATCGAGCCCGGCGTCCACCGCGCGGATCACCAGCGCGAAGGCGTCCGGGTTGAGGCCGCGGATTTCCCCGTTCTCGACGCTGAGCGTCCCCCCGCCGGAAAGGCTTGAGACGATGCCGGCGAGCGAGCGGCCGCTGCCCTCGACATCGAGATTGATGTTCGCCGCGCCCGTCGCCACCGGACGCCCGGTGCGCCGCCAGACCAGTTCCTCCAGCCGCGCCCCGTCGAGATGCAGCGAGGCGGTCATCCCCGCCTGCCCGCCCGACCGCTTCAGCGTGTAGGCGCCCGTCAATCCTCCGCCGGCAAAGCCGGCCTTGCTGACATCGAGCGACAGCGCATCGTCCTTCAGCGACAGCCGCGCGGCGACATCGCTGGCCGGCGGCAGCGGCGCCAGACCCATCCGCCGCGCCGTGACGTCGAGCGACAAATCCACGCCCGAGACGACCGGCGGTCCGAAGGCCGCTTCCGACCACGTGCCCCCGGTGGAGGCGGCGAGTTGGTCGGCGCCGAGCAGCAGGTCGCTGAGTTCGGAAATATCGAGTTCCGACAAGGAGATCGTGCCTCTGACCTGCGGGTCGAGGCTGGCCATGGCGCGGCGCAGGTCGACGCGCAGATCCGCATCGAGCCGCAGGCCCGCGACATCGCCGGAAAGGCCCGACAGGGTGAACCTGTCCCCCTCGCCCTCCAGCGTCGCCGCCAGGTCGACGGCCGCGGTCGAGGCATCGAGCGAGGGCAGCCGCCCGGTCAACAGCGCCACGGGCACCAGGTCCGGCGCGCGCACGGCAAGGTCGGCCGTATAGCGGCTATCCCCGCTCGCCGGCAGGGCAAGCGTGCCGACCCCGCTCAGCACCGCTTCGCCAAGATAGAGCCGGGCATGCCCCTCCAGTCCGTCCTCGGCAATCCCCGCCGCGCCGATCTCCACCCGCGCCTCGCCGAGACTGCCGACCGGCAGCAACGTCGCACCGACTTGCTCCAGCAGGTCGCCCGCCTCCGGCGCCGCAAAGCTCGCCTCGAAATCCACCGTCGCGGCGCGCCAGTCGTCGAGCCGGCCATCGAGACCAAGGTTCACATCGATTGCGGTTCCGCCGATCGTGCCGCGCGCCACAAGGCTCGCCAGCGTACCGGCCGCCGCGCCGCCGCGGTTCGCCTCGCCCTCGAAGCTCAGCTTCAGATCCGCCGGCGCAAAGGCTCCCGGCCGGGCGGCGAAGCTCCGCACCGCGCGATTGTCCGGCGCCAGAGCCAGCAGCAGCGCCGCGACGCCGTCGAGCCGCTCGGCGTCGACATCCAGTTCCAGCGCCCCCGACGGCGCCGTCGACAGCCGCTCGATCCGCCCCTTGGCGCCGAGGCGCGCGCCGGACAGGTCGGCGACTTGGGCCTCGTCGATCACCAGCGTGTCGTCGCGATAGGACGCCCGCAGCCGCGTTGCAGCGGCCGACAGCGTGCCGAAATCGACCCGTTCGGCGAACAGGCGCAGCACCAGTTCGGTGCCGGTGCCGGCGATGCCGGCGGCCAGTCCCTGCTCCCGGCCGAGGAACAGACGGGCAAGCTGGGCCACCTGATTGCCGTCGATGCGCTTGGCATCGAGATCCGCCTCGAAGACCGGCGTGCCGCCCTCCGGCGCCGACCAGGACAGCGCGCCCTGGCCGCTGTCCTCGCCGATCTCGAACAGCAGGTCGGTCAGTGCGACATGGCCCGGCGCGGCGTCGAGCCGGCTTTCCAGGGCAAAGGGCATCGCTGCGATCCCGCTTGCCCCGTTCTTGCGCCACCAGTCGGCAAAGGCGACCGGCTGCGCCACCGAGGCCGCGAAGCTGCCCCGGAACGCCGGCTCCGGCTGCAGGCCGAGATCGCCGCGCACGAGGAACTCGGTCCGGCCGGGCATCCGCCCCGAAAGCTCGGCAATCCGCCAGCCGCTGGCCAGGCGATCCGCCTTGAGCAACACGTCCTGGGTCAGCCCGCCGCCGGACAGGAAGCTGGGCACGGACAGTTCGACATGGCCGTCGAGGGGCGGGTGCGGCAGCCCGCGCAGTGCCGCCAGCAGCGTCGCTCCCGTCTCCGCCGCCGCCAGCGGATCCGTCGGCCCGCGGCCGGAAATGCGATCGAGGTCGATCTGCCGGGCCGTCGCCTTGACGTCGAAACGATAGGGCTCGGCGAGCGTGATCTCCGCTCCGCCCTCCAGCGTCACCGGCCGTTCCTCGAGGCCGTAGCGGAAACTGGCCTCGCTCAGCGCCAGCCGGGCGATGTCGAGGGCGAACCGCCCCTCGCTGCGCCAGGCCTGCCGAGCCTCCTCGGCGGGCGTCACGGAGGCGAGCGTGTAGGCGCCCTCATAGCCCGGGCGGCTGTCCGACAGGGTCAGCGTGCCGTCCATCACCAGATCGACAGGCACGGAAACCGGCGTCACTCCGGCGCGCAGGCGCAAGCCGCCGGCCGGATCGCGGCGGCCGGTCGCCAGCACCACGGTTGCCCGCTGGCCGTTCAGGCTCGCCATGCCGTCCAGCTTGAACGGCCCCAGCATCGAGCGGGCGGTGACCAGCAGGTCGATATTCTCGATCTTGTGGTTCTGCCCGTTTCGCGCGTCGATCACCGTCAGTTCGCCGTCACGGATCGAGGCCTGCTCCAGCATCACCAGGTCCGGATCGACCTCGGAAATCAACCCGTTGCGGGAGCGGGCGGTGAACCAGTCGAGCCGCCCCTGCTCGTCGATCGACAGGCGCAGGCTCGGCCGCTCCATCGTCAGGTCGATGATCCGCACCTCGCCCTTCAGCAGCGGCGGCAGTTCGATGCGCATCTCGAAGCGGCGCACCGCCAGCAGCGGGTCTTCCGGCTCGCCGACCCGCACGTCCGAAAAGGTCAGGGTCGGCGTCGGCAGCAGGCGCATCTCCGCCTCGCCCATCACCGCGACGCGGTGACCGAGCAACTGCTCGCCATAGCGCTCGAACGTGGTGCGATAGGCCGTCCAGTCGATGAGGAACGGTCCGACCAGCGCTGCCAGCAGCACCGCGATCACGGCCACGCCGATCGTGATGTAGATCGAATTCAGCGCCCTGGTCTCCCGTTCACGCGATCCGCGGCAAGCCTCAGTCCAGCCTTACGATCTTGCCCGGATTGAGGATGTTGTCGGGATCGAGAGCCTTCTTGATCGCCGCCATCATGTCGAGGCCCGCGCCATGTTCGCGGGCAAGGTACTTCATCTTGCCCTGGCCGACGCCATGCTCGCCGGTGCAGGTGCCGCCCATGTCGATGGCACGCCAGTTGAGCCGTTCGATGAAGGCTTCAGTCTTGGCGATCTCCTGCGGATTGTCGACATCTACCAGCACCAGGACGTGGAAATTGCCGTCGCCGACATGACCGACCAGCGGCGCGAGCAGGCCGTTGGCTTCGACGTCCCTGTACGTCTCGCCGATGCATTCCGCCAGCCGCGAGATCGGCACGCAGACATCGGTGGACACCCCCTTGCAGCCGGGCCGGAGGCCGAGCGCGGCCCAATAGGCATTGTGCCGCGCCGCCCACAGGCGCGTGCGGTCCTCTGCCCTAGTGGCCCAGACGAACTCGCCCCCGCCGCTGTCGCGGGCGATCTCGCCGAAGATCTCGCTTTGCTCGCGCACGCCCGCTTCCGTGCCGTGGAACTCCACGAACAGCGTCGGCGTCTCCTGCAGGTCGAGCTTGGAATAGGCGTTGCAGGCGCGGATCTGGTTGGCGTCGAGCAGTTCGATCCGCGCCACCGGCAGGCCGCACTGGATGGTGGTGATCACCGCGTTGCAGGCGGAGTCAAGATCCGGGAAAGGGCAGACGCCGCCGGACACCGCTTCCGGGATGCCGTAAAGGCGGAGCGTCACCTCGGTGATGATGCCGAGCGTGCCTTCCGAGCCGACCATCAGCCGGGTGAGATCGTAGCCGGCCGCCGTCTTCTTGGCCCGCCCGCCCGTGTGGACGATACGCCCGTCCGCCGTCACCACGGTCAGCGCCAGCACCACGTCCTTCATCGTGCCGTAGCGCACCGCATTGGTGCCGGACGCGCGCGTTGCCGCCATGCCGCCAAGGCTCGCATCCGCGCCCGGATCGATGGGAAAGAACAGGCCCGTGTCGCGCAGATAGTCGTTGAGCTGGGTGCGGGTCACGCCGGCCTCGACCACGCAGTCGAGATCCTCCGCATTGACCTGCAGCACCCGGTTCATCTGCGACACGTCGACGGAAATGCCGCCGGCCGGCGCGTTGACATGCCCCTCCAGCGACGAGCCGGTGCCGAAGGGAATGATCGGCACCTTGTGCTGCGCGCAGACCTGCACCACATCGGCGACCTCTTCGGTCGAGCGGGCAAAGACCACCCCGTCGGGCGCCTGATTCGGCAGCCAGGTGGTGGTGTGGCCGTGCTGCTCGCGCACCGCCGCGGAGGTCGAAAACCGGTCGCCGAACCGTTGCGCCAGGATCTTCAGCGCCAGGTCTATCCCCTCGTCATTGCGCTGAACCGCCGCCTGAAGGCTTGCAAGACTCATTACTCTCTCCCGCTCGAGCGACCACCGGCATCTCCGCCCCGTAGGTGGGCGCCTTACGCGATTTGCGCATCCTGCCGATCGATTTGCGTTTCCTGCCGATCTCAGACTAGGTTTGGCGCACACTAGCAAAAACGGCAATCGCGGCCAAAGACTTCCGCCCGCTTCGCCCGCGACAGGAACGCCGCGGCCGATCGCAAGGAGCCAGAAGCGCCATGTCACAGCCGACCCGCACGCCGGCCCCCTTCACCGGCTCGATCCAGACGGTCCGCAGCGAGTGGCTCGACTATAACGGCCATCTCAACATGGCCTATTACAATGTCCTCTTCGACACCGCCCTGGACGAGGCCTTCATCCATCTCGGCCTTGGGCCGGACTATGCGCGCGAGCGCGGCGCCTCCTTCTTCACCGCCGAGACGCATCTGTGCTACCTGCGCGAACTGAACGGGGGAGATCCGGTCCGCGCCACCGTGCAACTCGTTGATTTCGATGCGAAGCGCGCGCATCTCTACCAGGAGCTCCATCATGCGGACGACGGGTTCCTGTCGGCGACGTCCGAACAGGTATCGCTGCATGTCGATCTTCAGGCGCGCAAGGTGATACCCTGGCCGCAGGATGTGCTGGAGCGGCTTGAGGAGATGAGGGAGAGCCACGCGGTGCTTGGCCGGCCCGAGCGCTGCGGGCGGCGGATCTCCCTCGAGAGGCGCTGACGGGAAACGCCTCGGCCCTTGCGGGCCCGGCGGACGGCTGGACGAGCGATGACCGGTCTGCTGACGCAATTGCAACGCCTTGCCGTGCTGGCGGCCGGTTGGATCAAGCCCAACCTCCGGCTGTTCCGTTCAACGCGCCTGCCGCTGGTCTGGCTGCTGGCCATCGTCATCGGCGTGCTGACGGCGATCGCCGCGATCCTCTTCCGTGTCGCCATCGGCGCCGTCCAGTGGCTGTGGCTCGGCACCGCGGAGGAAACCGTCATCACCGCCGCCGCCGGCATCCCCTGGTGGGTGATCCTGCTGGCGCCGGCCACCGGCGGCCTGTTCGTCGGCCTCTACCTGCAGGCGATCCAGCCCAAGCAGCGCGCCGGCGGCGTGCCGGACGTGATCGAGGCACGGGCCCAGGGCGGACGCGGCCTGCCGTTCTGGCCGGGCATTTCCTCGGCGTTCCTGACCTCCGTCTCTCTCGGCTGCGGCGCCAGCGCCGGCCGCGAAGGGCCTGTGGTGCATCTCGGCGCCACCATCGGCACCGCGCTCTGCCAGACCTTCCGCCTGCCCGACGCGGCCCGCCGCATCCTGCTGGCCTGCGGCGTCGCCAGCGCGGTTTCCGCCTCGTTCAACGCGCCGATCGCCGGCGTGCTCTTCGCCCACGAGGTCATTCTCGGCCATTATGCCATGTCCGCCTTCGTGCCGATCGTCATCGCCTCGGTGCTCGGCACGCTGATGTCGCGCCTGTGGTTCGGCGATGTCGCCGCCTTCTCGATCCCCGAATACCAGATCACCTCGATGCTGGAGATGCCGGCCTTCGCCCTGCTCGGCCTGACCTGCGCCGCCGTGGCGGTGATCTTCCAGTTCTCGCTGATCGGCACCGACTGGGTGGCGCGCAACATCGCCATGCCGCTGTGGCTGCGCCCGGTGATCGGCGGGCTGGCGGTGGGCGCCATCGGCATCGTCTTCCCCGGCGTGCTCGGTGTCGGCTACGAGGCGACAGACCTTGCGCTGCGCCAGGAACTGCCGCTCCTCACCATGCTGGCGCTGCTCGTCACCAAGACGGCGGCGACCTCGATCACCCTCGCCTCGCGGTTCGGCGGCGGCATCTTCTCGCCAGCGCTCTATCTCGGGGTGATGACGGGCGGGGCCTTCGGCCTCATCGCGGCGGCGGCGTTCCCCGAGCTCGCCTCCTCGCATGGGCTCTATGCCATCCTCGGCATGGGCGCCGTTGCCGCCGCCGTTCTCGGCGCGCCGTTTTCAACCACGATGATCGTGTTCGAGCTGACCGGCGGCTATGCGCTGTCCATCGCGCTGCTGATCGCCGTGTCCATCGCCACCGGCCTGACACAGGCGGTACACGGGCGCTCCTTCTTCCACTGGCAGTTGGAAATGCGCGGCGTGATGCTCCACGAGGGCGCGCATCGCTGGGTGGTGCGCATCGTCCAGGTCTCCGACTTCGTCGAGCGGCTGCCGCGGGACGCCGAGCCGCAAACCCACGACCCGCAGACGGACGGCCCCAGCCTGGCGCTCGACGACACGCTGGAAACCGCGCTGCAGCTCTTCGACGACAGCGGCGCAAGCCGGCTGCCGGTGGTCGACCGGGCCGATCCGACGAAAGTCGTCGGCCATGCCAGCCATGTGCGGGCGCTGCGCTTCTTCAATGCCGAACTGATCAGCAACCAGGTCGAGGAGCACCGCTGAGCGGCGCTCCCACACCCGTTTCAGCGGCCCCCTTTATAACGGCGCCGTCGCCCGCTCCAGCCAGGCCCGCGTCGCCGTGTCGACGAGCGGCCCGATCTCGCCCAGGACGCGCGCGTGATAGGCGTCGACCCAGGCCCGCTCCTCGGCGCTCAGCATCTCCACAACCACCGCCCGCCGGTCGATCGGCGCCAGCGTCAGCGTCTCGAAGCCGAGCATCGGCCGCTCGCCGCCTTCGATGGCCGTCGCCGGCGTCACCAGTTCCAGGTTCTCGATGCGGATGCCGTGGCTGCCGTCGCGATAGTAGCCCGGCTCGTTGGAGACGATCATGCCCGGCTCCAGCGGCGCGTGGCCGGTCTTGGCGATGCGCTGCGGCCCCTCATGCACGGAGAGATAGGAGCCGACGCCATGCCCCGTGCCGTGATCGAAGTCGAGCCCGGCCTTCCACAGGGCGATACGGGCGAGCGCGTCGATCTGCGCCCCGCTGGTGCCGATGGGAAAGCGCGCCGTGGCAATGGCGATATGCCCCTTCAGCACCAGCGTGAAGTGGCGCTTGTGCTCCTGCGGCACCTCGCCGACGGCGATGGTGCGGGTGATGTCGGTGGTGCCGTCTTCATATTGGGCACCCGAATCGATCAGGAACAGGCTGTCCGCCGGGATCGGCAGGTTGCTGCTCCGGTCGACATGATAGTGGCAGATCGCAGCGTTTGGGCCGGCTGCGGAAATGCTGTCGAAGGAAATCTCCTTCAGCTTGCCGGTCTCGGCCCGGAAGGCCTCCAGCCGCTCGGCGACCGCGATCTCGTCGAGCCCGCCGGCGGCGGCCGCCCCGTCGAGCCAGCACAGGAACCGGGCGAACGCCGCCCCGTCGCGCAGATGCGCGGCCCGCGCCCCGGCGATCTCCGCCGCATTCTTCACCGCCTTGGCCTTGGTCACCGGGTCGGCGCCGTGCTTCACCTTGCCGCCGGCGGCAAGCACCGCGCTTGCCAGCGCATCGCCCGCCCAGTCGGGATCGACCAGCACCGTCGCGCCCGCAGCTCCCAGGGCGCTCAGCGCACCCGTCAGCCCGTCCGGCCCCGCAATATCGGCCAGCGCCTCCAGATGGTCGCGCGAGGCATTGGTGAGCTTGCGCCCATCGATGAAGATCTGCGGGCGCCCCTCGCGCGGCAGGATGGCGAAGGACAGCGGCAGCGGCGTATGCGACACGTCGCTGCCGCGGATGTTGAAGAGCCAGGCGATGGAATCGGGCTGGGTCAGGACGAAGGCATCGCCGCCGGCGCGGCGCACCTCGGCGGCCATGCGCGCGATCTTCTCCTCAGCCGCCTCGCCGGCAAACTCCTGCCCGTGCACGCGGACCTGGCCGAGCGGCGGCTGCGGCCGGTCCTCCCACACCGCATCGAGCGGATTGCCATCCACCGGCACAAGCTCCGCCCCGGCCCTGGCACAGGCCTCGGCCAGGCGCTTCACGCCGCTCACCGTATGCAGCATCGGATCGTAACCGAGCTTCTGGCCCGGCTGCAGCGTCTCGGCCAGCCACTCGGACGGCGGCGTCTCGATCAGGTGCATCGGCCGGAACACGCTGGTGTCGACCTGCTCGCGCACCTGGATCGTGTAGCGCCCGTCGACGAAGATCGCCGCCGCATCCGCCAGCACCACCGCCATGCCGGCGGACCCGGCAAAGCCGGTCAGCCAGAAAAGCCGCGCGTCGCTGGGCGGCACATATTCGCCCTGATGCGCGTCGGCGCGCGGAATGAGGAAACCGTCGAGGCCCCTGCGGGCCAGCTCGCGCCGCAGCGCCGCGCAACGCGCGGAACCGACGGACGGGTCGATGACATTGTCGAAGGACTGGAACATACGACGACGCTAGCGCCAATGCAGCCGTCGCGAAAGGGCATTGAAGAGGGATCGCGGCGGCTTTTGCACACCCGGCGGGCACCGGAGCGCCACGGAATTCGGCATGTGCTGCACCGCATTGCAAAATCATGCATTCGCACATGCAGCAATCGCAGCGCAGCCATGCACTTATCGACCTTTTCTCATGCGCCGGCGATCCCCATACTCTGTCTTGAGAGTTTGAGGGAGGAAGCTCTAGACAGAGACCTCGAACTGGAGACTTAAGATCATGGCCATTGCCACCACGACCACCACCGCCATCTCGGGCGTATCGCGCAGCTCTTCCAAGAGCGTGTTCCGCAAGGCGCTCGACTCGATGATCGCCGCCCGTGAGCGTCAGGCTCGCCGCTATGTCAACGGCTACCTTCTGTCGCTCGACGACGCCACGCTCGCCGCCTACGGTTACGACCGGGCCGATTTGGAGCGCAACAGCTCGCTGACCTCCGCGTTCTGATACCGGCGGTCGCTGACTGGACAGAAACGGGCCCGGCGGTTCCTCCGCCGGGCCCGTTCCTTTTGGGGATGCCCTTGCGGCTTCAGCCCTCGTGACGGCCGCGCACCAGCGTCAGCGTCAGCCAGCCGTCGCGATTCTGCCGGCGCACCAGGTGGAACCCTTGCGTGCCATAGGCGAAGAGGATGCGCGGTCCGTCCTCCTCGCGCAGGCCCGACAGGACCAGCGTCGCCGAGCGGGTCATCCGCGCCGACAGTCCGGCGGCCATGCGCATCAGGGGCCGGGCGAGGATGTTCGCCACCACCAGATCGAAGGGACCGGCCTCCGCGATGATGCGGCTGTCGACGCCGGCCGCCGTTGCCGTGCGCACCAGCGTGCCGGCAAGATTGTGGACGGCATTGGCGCGCGCGGTAATGGTCGCCACCGGATCGATATCGGTCGCCAGCACCGGACGGCGGGACAGCCGTGCCATGGCGATCGCCAGAACGCCGGTGCCCGTGCCCAGATCCAGCATCCGCGCATAGGACCGGCGGGTCAGCAGCCGGTCGATCTCGATCAGGCAGCCGGCGGTCGTCCCGTGATGGCCGGTGCCGAAGGCGAGCGCGGCCTCGATCTCGATGGCAATGCCGGCGAGCGGGCGCTTCGCCCGGTCATGCGCGCCATGAATGAAGAAACGGCCCGCCTGCACCGGCGACAGGCCTTCAAGGCTCTTCTCCACCCAGTTGATGTCTTCCAGTTCCACCGCCTCGACCGGCGCGGCGAAGGCGTCCGCGCCCAGCCGGTCCTTGACCAGATCGGCGGCCTCGCTCGCGCTCATGTCGAACAGGAGGATCTCGGCCGTCCACTCGCGCCCGTCCGCCGAAGCCTCGAACACCGTCACCGGGTTGCCGTCATCCTCGAAGTCGCGCGACAGCAGCTCGTAGATGCGCTTCGCCTCGATCTCGAGGGCGGTGATGCGGACACGGATGGTGGACATGATCTCTCCGGAGACAGGAAACGGCGCCCGCCCTATAGCGCCCGCAAGCGGGCCGCATCAATCGCATTCGCATCGGATAGCGAAACGAGCGCCGCTCAGTGCCGCTCGACGAAACTGTCGAGCACCTTCTTGCGGCCCGCCTTGTCGAACTGCACGGTCAGCTTGTTGCCCTCGATGCCGACGATCTCGCCATAGCCGAACTTGAGGTGGAACACCCGCTCGCCCATCGCGAAGGCCGACGGCGTGTCGGACACCGACTTGGCGACCAGCTCGCCCTCGATCATCCGCGGCCCGCCCGACTGCCTGCCCGACTGCCGGCCACTGGTCGACCCCATCCGCCCGGCGAACCCGCCACCACCAGCGCCGCCCTGCGCTTGCGAACGCTGCGCCCGCTGCCAGCCCGGCGTCGAATAGCTCGACTTGAAGGGATCGCGCGTGTCGAAGCGGCTGGCGCCGTATCCCCCGCCGCCATAGCCGCCGTAATTGCTGGACTGCTCCACCACCTCGACATGATCGGCCGGCAATTCGTCGAGGAAGCGCGAGGGGATCGAGCTCTGCCACATGCCGTGGATGCGCCGGTTGGAGGCGAACCAGATCTTCGCCCGCCGCCGCGCCCGCGTGATGCCGACATAGGCGAGCCGGCGCTCTTCCTCCAGCCCGGCGCGGCCGCTCTCGTCGAGCGCGCGCTGATGCGGGAAGAGCCCTTCCTCCCAGCCGGGCAGGAACACCGTGTCGAATTCCAGCCCCTTGGCCGAATGCAGCGTCATGATCGACACCGCCTCGTTGCTGCCGCCCGCGTCCCGGTCCATCACCAGCGCCACATGCTCCAGGAAGCCGGCGAGCGATTCGAACTCGTCCATCGAGCGGACGAGCTCCTTCAGGTTGTCGAGCCGGCCCGGCGCCTCCGCCGAGCGGTCGTTGCGCCACATCTCGGTATAGCCGCTCTCGTCCAGCACGATCTCGGCCAGCTCCGTATGCGACATGGCCGGCACCAGGTCGCGCCAGCGGTCGAAATCGGCGAGCAGCATGCGCAGCGTCGTGCGCGCCTTCGGCTTCAGTTCCTCGGTCTGGCACAGGTCCGAGGCCGCCTGCATGAGCGGGATGCGGTTCGCCCGCGCATAGGCATGGACCAGCTTCAAACTGGCCTCGCCGAGACCGCGCTTCGGCGTGTTGACGATGCGCTCGAAGGCGAGATCGTCGGCCGGCTGCACCACGCAGCGGAAATAGGCCATCGCGTCGCGGATCTCCATGCGCTCGTAGAAGCGGGGGCCGCCGACCACCCGGTAGTTGACGCCGAGCGTGACGAAGCGGTCCTCGAACTCGCGCATCTGGAACGACGCGCGCACCAGGATCGCCATGCTCTCGAGGCTGTGCCCCTTGGATTGCAGCGCCTCGATCTCGTCGCCGATGGCGCGGGCCTCTTCCTCGGAGTCCCAGGCGGCGGCGACGCTGACGCGCAGTTCCTCGCCGTCCGGGTCGACGACATCGGTGAACAGCGTCTTGCCCAAGCGCCCCTCGTTATGGGCGATCAGATGCGAGGCGGCGGCCAGGATATGGCTGGTCGAGCGGTAATTGCGCTCCAGCCGGATCACCTTGGCACCGGGAAAGTCGTGCTCGAACCGCAGGATGTTGTCGACCTCGGCCCCGCGCCAGCCATAGATCGACTGGTCGTCGTCGCCGACGCAGCAGATGTTGCGGTTGCCCTGCGCCAGCAGCCGCAGGAACAGGTACTGCGCGATGTTGGTGTCCTGATACTCGTCCACCAGCATGAAGCGGAAGCGGGCCTGATACTCGGCCAGCACGTCCGGATTGTTGCGGAACAGCGTGATGACATGCAGCAGCAGGTCGCCGAAATCGGCGGCATTGAGGATCGACAGCCGCTCCTGATACTGCTCGTAAAGCGCCCGGCCCTTGCCGTTGCCGAAGGAGCGCGCCTCGCCCTCCGGCACCTGGTCCGGCGTCAGGCCGCGGTTCTTCCAGCCATCGAGCTGGCTGGCGAAGGCCCGCGCCGTCCAGCGCTTGTCGTCCAGCCCCTCGGCCTGGATGATCTGCTTGATCAGGCGGATCTGGTCGTCGGTATCGAGGATCGAGAACCCGGATTTCAGGCCGATCAGCTCGGCGTGCCGGCGCAGGATCTTGACGCAGATGGAGTGGAACGTGCCGAGCCACGGCATCCCTTCCGCGCTCTCGCCGATCAGCCGCTCGATCCGCTCCTTCATCTCGCGGGCGGCCTTGTTGGTGAAGGTCACCGCCAGGATCTGGCTTGGGAAGGCGCGCCGCGTCGCCAGGATATGGCCGATGCGCGTGGTCAGGACGCGGGTCTTGCCGGTTCCCGCCCCCGCCAGCACCAGCACCGGGCCGTCCAGCGCCTCCACCGCCTCGCGCTGCTCCGGGTTGAGCCCGTCGAGATAGGAGCCGGGTTCGGGCGGTCGCGGCCCGAGCGCTGCCCGCGCGCGCGCGGCAATGCCGCTGCCGGAGGGAGTGGCGCTCCGCTGCAGGGCGGAAAGGCGGTCGCCTTGGGAATCGGGCATCGACTGTCGGATCTCGGGCTCGATGGGTTCGCTCGCGGATCGTACCCGCGAATCTGTTCGCTATTTGGACCAATATAGCAAGTTTGCCGCCACTTGGCAGGGCCGCGCCTGCACACGGCGTCCGTCCGCCGGCGCAACCGCCCGTCAGCCCCCCGCCATCTCGATCCAGGCGTCCTCATCGATCACCTTGATGCCCAGCTCCTCCGCCGTCTTCAGCTTGGAGCCGGCGCCGGGACCGGCGATGACGAGGTCCGTCTTCTTCGACACCGAACCGGAGACTTTCGCCCCCATCGCCTCGGCCCGCGCCTTGGCCTCGGCGCGACTCATCTTCTCCAGCGTGCCGGTGAAGACCAGCGTCTTGCCGGCGACAGGAGAACCTGATGGAGTTTCAAAAAGGTACGGCTGAACATTTAAAAGCGGGGCGCGCCCCTCTGTTGGGAAAACCAATTCCTCAATGTAATCCACATTCTTCTTCTCCGAGAAAAAACTCAGAAACGAATAGCAAACTGCGTCCCCAATCCCATCAATTTGGTTTAAGTCCGAAATCAATTTAAATTCTCTATCCAACATATCCATATGATATTGAGCAAATTCAATCCAGCTTCTATTACCTATTAAACCATCCACACCATCATCCAATTTAAAAACTCCCTTCAAATCAGAAGATAGATCAATCCAACTATTTTTTGCAATAGAAACAGAATTCTTAACTCTCCCAAAGAAGTCAATTCCCCCCATTCTTGATTCATTTAATATTTTATCGACAGATTTTTTTGTTAAAACACCTCTAGAAATTGCGAAAACAATCTCATCCTCAGAGATTTCCTCAACAGATACAGATTTATTATCGCAATATATCGCCACACACAGCATGATACGACGAGATCTAATGCCTCCAACTCCGGGTATAAGCATTAGTTTCGCCGCACCAGATCTCTCCCGCCAATATGCGGAGCGAGCAAGGTCTGCATACTCCATCCAGATATCCGAAACATCCTCAGCATCAATTCCCATATAGTCAGAATATTTATTCACAGCACTGACCCAAATAGACTGCCTTTCACTCAATACCCTCTCAATGAAATTGGAAAAATTCTCAACAAAACCGAAATGTCGCGCTATTATATTGGAGTTACCCTCTCCAATATGTCGAATTCCAAGGGAAAATATAAACTTATTAAGAAAAGTATTTTTACTTTCCCTAATTGAAGAAAATAACTTCCTAGCACTCACCTCACCCCAACCGTCTCTATTGCTCAACTTCTTGAGAGAAGACTCAGAGTCTCTCTGTTCAATTGTGAATATGTCAGACGGGCTCCGCACTCCACCCTCTGAGAGAGGCAAGGAATAGAAGAATTCAACCTGCTTCTCTCCAAGACCGTCAATATCTAAGGCTTGCTTGGAAACAAAATGTTTCAAACTTTCTACGGCCTGAGCTCTACACACCAAGCCTCCTGTACAGCGCCTTACAGCATCAAGCTTTCCAGTCTTCGCGTTTACTTCTCTAACTGCATGGCTTCCGCAAACGGGACAAACAGTTGGGAAACTGTACGGTCTTGAATCGGGTGAGCGTTTTGGAAGCAGAACTTCTATCACCTGCGGAATGACGTCGCCGGCGCGCTGGATCTGCACCGTGTCGCCGACCCTGATGTCCTTGCCGCCGCGGATCGGCTCGCCGGTCTGACCGATGCCCTTGATATAGTCCTCATTGTGCAGCGTCGCATTGGACACGACGACGCCGCCCACCGTCACCGGCTCCAGCTTGGCGACCGGGGTCAGCGCGCCGGTGCGCCCGACCTGGATCTCGATGCCGCGCAGCACGGTGAAGGCCTTCTCGGCCGGGAACTTGTGTGCGATGGCCCAGCGGGGGGCGCGCGAGACGAAGCCGAGGCGGGCCTGCAGGTCGAGCCGGTCGACCTTGTAGACCATGCCGTCGATGTCGTAGCCGAGCAGCGCCCGCTCCTCCTCGATGCCGTGATAGGCCGCAAGGATCTCCTCGACGCTCTCGCAGCGGACCATGCGGTCGTTGATCGAAAAGCCCCACTCGCCGAGCAGTTGCACCATCTCGAACTGGGTGGCGCGCGGCACCTCGCTCATCTCGCCCCAGGCATAGGCGAAAAAGCGCAGCGGCCGCGCCTTCGTCACCTCCGGATTGAGCTGGCGCAGGGAGCCGGCCGCCGCATTGCGCGGATTGGCGAAGACCTTGCCGCCCTGCGTCTCCATCCGCGCGTTCAGCGAACGGAAGTCCTCGTGCCGCATATAGACCTCGCCGCGCACCTCGACGATGTCGGGCGCAGTATCCGGCAGGCGCTGGGGGATGTCCTCGATGGTCAGCGCGTTCTGCGTCACATTCTCGCCGACCGTGCCGTCGCCGCGCGTTGCCGCGCTGACCAGCCGCCGCTTCTCGTAGCGCAGCGACAGCGACAGCCCGTCGATCTTCGGCTCGGCCGTCACCGCAATCGCCCCCATCAGCGGATCGAGCTTCAGGAAGCGGCGGATGCGGCCGAAGAAGTCGCGCACGTCCTCGTCGGCAAAGGCATTGTCCAGCGACAGCATCGGGATCGCATGGGTGACCTTGCCGAAGCCTTCGGCCGGCGCAGATCCGACGCGCAGCGACGGGCTGTCGGAGCGCACAAGGTCCGGGAACCGCTTTTCGATTTCGTCGTTGCGCCGCTTCAGCGCGTCATAGTCGGCATCGGAAATGACCGGCGCGTCCTCGCCGTGATAGCGCCGGTCGTGAGCCGCGATCTCCTTCGCCAGCCGTTCCAGCTCCAGCGCGGCCTCTTCCAGGGTCAGGTCTTCGACGGCGCGGGACGAGAGATCGTTGTCGGACATGGGGGATCGCATCTTCTGGCATCGGATCGTGCGGCACGGGACCGGGCGTTCGCCGCCCGGCTCGCGACAGGGAGTATGGCGCCGGGATCGGGCAAGGCAAAGGGCGGCGGCGCGCTTTTCCAGCCTTGGTTCAGCCGCTTAAGCGCGCGGCGCGTCGGCCAGCAGCCGGTCGGCGGCCGCCCGGGCCTCGTCGGTGATGGTGGCGCCGGCCAGCATCCGCGCGATCTCCTCGCGCCGGTGATCGACATCGATCCGCCGCACCCTGGTCGCCACCCGGTCCTCGCCGGCGTCTTCCTTGAGAATCAGGAAGTGTCCGCCCGCCTTCGCCGCCACCTGCGGCGCATGGGTGACGGTCAGCACCTGCACCTTGCCGGCAAGCCGCGCCAGCCGGCTGCCGATGGCCTCCGCCACCGCGCCGCCGACACCCGTGTCGATCTCGTCGAAGACCAGCGTCGGCGCCGAGCCCTTGTCGGCCAGCGACACTTTCAGCGCCAGCAGGAAGCGCGACAGCTCGCCGCCGGAAGCGACTTTCATCATCGGCCCCGGCCGGGTGCCCGGATTGGTCTGCACCCAGAATTCGGCCGTGTCGATGCCCTCGCGGGATCGGGCGTCCGGGTCGCTCTCCAGGTTGGCGAGGAAGCGCGCCCGCTCCAGCTTCAGGTCCGGCAACTCGCGGGAAACGGCCTCTTCCAGCGACTTGGCCGCCGCCCGCCGCCGCTCGCTCAGGGCCGCCGCCTTCGCGTCATAGTCGGCCCGCGCCGCCTCGGCCGCGGCGGCGAGGCCGGCCAGCGCCTCCTCGCCGGCATCGAGCGCGGCAAGATCGGCCTCGAACCGCTCGCGCAGGGCCGGAAGGTCGTCGACCTGCACCTGGAACTTGCGCGCCGCCCCGCGTAAGGCGAACAGCCGCTCCTCGGTCGCCTCCAGCGCGCGCGGATCGAACTCCGTCTCGCGCACCGCGGCTTCGAGGCCCGCACGCGCATCCTCCAGCCGGTCCAGCGCCTCGGCGAGGAAACCGACCGGCCCGGACAAGAGGCCGGGCGCCTGCTCGGCCTTGCGCTCCAGCCGCCGCCACAGCGCGGCGATCTCGGTAATGGGCGAGGCCGTGCCGTTCAGCAGGTCGAAGGAGTCGCCGAGGTCGCCTGCGATCTTCTCCACCTGCATCATCGACTGGCGGCGATCGGCAAGCTCGGTTTCCTCGCCGGCAACCGGTGCAAGCTTCGACAGCTCCTCGGCGGAGGCGCGCAGGTAATCGGCCTCGCGCCGCGCCGCCGCGATCCGCTCCTCCTGCTCGGCCAGCGCGCGCGCCGCCTTGCGCATCGCCGCATGGGCGCTGGCGACCGCCGCGCACTCCGCCTCGCAGCCGCCGAAGGAATCGAGCAGCCGGCGATGCTCCGCCGGATCGGTATAGGCCCGCGCCTCGTTCTGTCCGTGGATCTCGACCAGCAGCCCGCCCGCCTGCCGCAGCAGGGCAACGCTCACCGGCGCGTCGTTGATGAAGGCGCGGCTGCGGCCGTCTTCCGCCTGCACCCGGCGCAGGATGACGTCGCCATCGGCCTCAAGATCGTTCTCGCGCAGCATCGCGCGCACCGGATGCGCCATCGGCACGTCGAAGGCGGCCGTCACCTGGCCCTGCCCCTGGCCGTGGCGCACCAGGCCGGCATCGCCGCGCCCGCCAAGGGCAAGGCTCAGGGCATCGAGCAGGATGGATTTGCCCGCGCCCGTCTCGCCGGTCAGCACCGACATGCCGGTACCGAAAGCGAGATCGAGCCGGTCGATCAGGACGATATCTCGAATGGCAAGCGCAGCGAGCATGCGAGCGGGTGACCGGGCCGGACTGGACATGTGCGGCGACGCGCACGGGAAACCGCATCAGGTGTAGCTGGTGGTGCCCCGCCCCCGCAATGCCAAACTGGCCACGCAGCGGCAAGCCATTACCGACGTGGATGCTAGTGTGGCGAATTTGAAATACGCCTCATTTTTGCAGCGTGCCGGTGAGCGTATTTCAAATTCGAAAACCACACTGGAAACATAGATTTGCTAGAGCGATTTCCGATCAGGTGGACTCACCTGATCGATAAGAAATCGCTCCAGATTCAATACCTGGAGCATATTCTCGTCGTTCAGATCGGTTCGATCTGAACGGAATATGCTCTGGTCACCCTTTTGAATCTGAAGTTCGTTCAGAGCATGCCGAGACATGTGACGAACTTCAGAGTCGGGTGACTAGAGCGAGATGCCCTTGAACGCGCGGCTGATCCAGCTTCCCGAATCCTCGCTCGGGGAATAGCCGCCGGTCTTCAGCAGGCTGAAGGCGTCCTTGTACCACTGGCTGTCGGGATAGTTGTGGCCGAGCACGGCGGCCGCGGTCTGCGCCTCGTTGACGACGCCGAGCGCATAATAGCTCTCGGTGAGGCGGAACAGCGCCTCCTCGATATGGCGGGTCGTCTGGTAGTTGGTGACCACCACCTTGAAGCGGTTGATCGCGGCGATCTGGTGCTTGCGCTTCAGATAGTAGCGGCCGACTTCCATTTCCTTGCCGGCGAGCTGATCCTGGGCCGCCCGCACCTTGGCGGCGGCGTCGCTGGCATATTCGGAGTTCGGGAAACGCTGGATGAGCTCGCCATAGGCGGCAAGCGCCCGCTGCGTCATCTCCTGGTCGCGCGTCACGTCCGGGATCTGCTTGTGGTAGGACTGGCCGATGATGTAGAGCGCGTAGGCGCTGTCCTCGCTGCCCGGATAGAGCGTCGTGAAGCGCTTGGCGGCGGTGATCGCCTCCGGATACTTGCCGGACGAGTAGTTCAGGAAGGCAAGGTTGATCAGCGCCTTGCGGGAATACTCGGAATAGGGATGGAGCTTGTCGACTTCCTGGAACTTCAGCCGGGCATCCGACAGGCGCCCCTCGTTGCGCAGCGACAGGCCCTCGTTGAACAGCACTTCCGGCGGCGTGTCGTTGGTGGAGAAGTCGTCGTCGTCCTTGGTCGAGGAACAGGCGGCAAGGGTGATCGCAAGCAGGGCGACAGAGGCGATCCGGGCCTTGCGCAGACCGCTGGACACGGTTTCCCTCGCCTTGGAACTCGACACTGCCACCATCACGTCAACTCACTCCTCGAACTCGGACCTGTTCGGCCCGCCCGGACAATCCGGAGTGACCGGCGGGGGCGCCGTGATGGCGCGCCCTCGGGTCCGATCTGCGCGTGTTCTAACGGAAAACACCCGACCACGTCACGCCATGTGAGGGACATTTGTCGCTTTTTTGTGGCCTGTCGTTTTCGGCGATGTCGTTTTCGCCATACCGACGCGGCCCGCTCGCCCAGGATCGCTCAGGAGGCGCCCTGCGCCATCGCCAGCATCGGCATCTCCAGGACCGGCGCCATCACCGGCCGCTCGAACGTGCCCTCGACAATCTCGAAGGCGTCCTTGCCGGCATTCTCGAACAGCTCGACCAGGATGGCATGGTTCATCCGGTGGCCGCCCTTGTAGGAGCGATAGAGCCCCAGGAACGGCAGGCCGGCCAGGGCCAGGTCGCCGACCGCGTCCAGCATCTTGTGGCGCACGAACTCGTCGCGCCAGCGGGTGCCTTCCGGGTTCATCACCTTGCCGTCGGAGATCGCCACGGAATTGTCCAGCGACGAACCGAGGGCAAAGCCCATCGACCACAGCTTCTTCACGTCCTGCACCGATCCGAAGGTGCGGGCGCGCGACAGCTCGGTGCGGAAGTTGTCCGGCGTCAGGTCCAGCACCATCGACTGGCGGCCGATCACCTCGGCATCGAAATCGATGGTCACGTCGAAGCGGCAGCCCTCATGCGGGCGCAGCTCGCACCAGGCGCTGCCCTGGTCGACGCGAACGGCCTTCTTGACGCGGATATAGCGGCGCACGGCCGCCAGCCGGCGAAGCCCGACCGAGTCGATCGCCTCGACGAACGCATCGGAGCTGCCGTCCATGATCGGCATCTCGGGTCCGTCCATCTCGACGATGGCATTGTCGACGCCAAGACCGCGCAGCGCCGCCATCAGATGCTCGACCGTCGAGACGCCGCCGGCCTTCGGATCGCCGAGGACGGTGCAAAGGGCGGTGGCGGAGACGGCGCGCCAATGCGCCGGAAACTCGATCTCGGCGCCGGTCTGCGGATTGCGGTTGGTGAAGACGATGCCGGTGCCGGGATCCGCCGGATGCAGCGTCACCTCCGCCCGGTTGCCGGAGTGAACGCCGATTCCCTGCAGAGAGACGGAACCGGCCAGTGTCGTCTGCCGGTCGGAAGATACCTTCATCACCAGATCGCCCTGTCTGCGAGATCCTGAAACTGCGGGACCCTGAAACGCGTCCGCGATGGCGAGGCCGATTGGCCCCGAAACCGCCGAAGGACCGGCTGCCGGAAGGCCACGCGCGATTCGCGAACCCCGTCAATCGCAGGGTGACCATACGGGTTGTGGTGAGGGATCAGAAATAAAGCTTTGTTACGATATGTAACGTTTTACGGAAAAAGAGAGCATTGAAATATCTAAGAAAATTCTGATGCGCGCACGAGGGCGGGCGATCCGGTGAGGAGCCGGATCGCCCGTTGAGGGAGTGTCGCGAACCTCGCCGTCAGGTGGCCTGACGGCGCAGGAAAGCCGGGATCTCCAACTGGTCCTCTTCCGACAGGTTGCGCGGCTGCGGCGCCGGGCGACCGGTCAGATCAAGCTGGCCGGCGGCACCCTGGGCGGCCGGGCGCGCCGGGGCCGGACGCATCACCGGCTGGGCCTGCGGCTGGGCCGGGCGCTGCGGCATGGCGGCGCGCGGGC
>NZ_FYAW01000046.1:0-17226 GCF_900185735.1 Stappia sp. P2PMeth1
AGAACATCGACCTGGCGCAGCTTGGCGACGATCTCTTCGGGCTTGTGCTTCTTCTGGGGCATTCCAACGTCCTCTCTACGGCTCAATAGCCTACTTCAGGGAGGACCACTTTTCAGGGGGCAGACCATATAACCGACGCTAGAATGACACGGTTTTGGATAACGCTCCAACAGGGTGTTGATTTTGTTTTGAAAAACTTCGAGCGTATGCGTGGTGGGGAGATCTTTGTCCCAAAGATTCCCTCGGTCAGGATTACCGATCTAGCCACGGTCATGGCTCCGCACCTAGAGCAAGAGATTGTGGGAATTAGACCAGGAGAAAAGCTGCATGAAGTCATGTGTCCAGCGGATGATAGTCATTTGACGCTGGAATTTGATGATCATTACGTTCTTTTGCCGTCTATAAACTTTCACGAGCAGGTACAGAGTTATAATATGAATCTTCTTGGGGAAGCAGGCTTTCCTGTGAAAGAAGGTTTTGAATATAATTCTGGAACAAACCCGCGTTTCTTAACTCCACCGGAGATCGCCATTTATAACAGTCTGTCACGTACCAACCAGAGTTTCACGCTAGAAGATGTCGAGAATGGAAAATTTGAAGACCTTTCGCGTGGGTTAGTTTAACATGATCGGCTATGGCAGGCAAAGTATTTCGCAAGCGGACCGTGATGCAGTCCTCACTGTATTAGACTCCGATTATTTGACACAAGGACCCAAAAACGTTGAGTTCGAGGAGCTCGTGTCGGCTTATTGTGGCGCGAAGCAGGCGATCTCCGCGTGCAATGCCACGGCCGCGCTGCATATGGCCTATGCAGCGTTGAACGTCGAGGTTGGGGATCTGGTCTGGACATCACCTATTACCTTTGTTGCGACTGCAAACGCAGCGCGTTTTCTGGGGGCTGATATTGATTTTGTCGATATTGACCCACTTACTTGGAACCTCTCCGTAGAGAGACTGGAGGAAAAGCTTCGAGTTGCGCGCAAAAAGGGTCGGCTTCCTAAGCTTGTGGTTCCCGTGCATTTCACTGGGCAGTCCTGTGATATGGAGCGTATTTCCCAACTCGCCAAAGAATATGGTTTTAGTGTTGTTGAAGATGCTGCGCATGCCATAGGTGGGCGATATCATGACATGCCTGTCGGTAGTTGTCGGTACTCCGATATTACCGTTTTTAGCTTTCACCCTGTAAAAGTCATAACTACAGGTGAGGGTGGCATGGCTTTGACGAATAATCCTGTGCTTGCCGAGCGTATGCGTCTGTTTGTAACTCATGGCGTCACGCGCGATTCAACGTTGATGCAATTGCCCGCTGATGGCCCATGGTCATACGAAATGCTTTCCCTTGGCTGGAACTATCGGCTGACGGACATGCAGGCCGCGCTGGGGATTAGCCAGATGACGCGCCTTGATGATTTTGTGACCCGACGCCACGAGATTGCTGGGCGCTATGATCAGGCATTCGCCGATATGGGGCTTGGAACACCATATCGTGCTGAATGGCAGTATTCGGCCTTTCATCTCTATTGCATTCGCTGGCCGGAGGGGCTGGGCGGCCTGAGCCGGCTTCAGGCATTTGAGGCTCTGCGCGCGCGCGGCATAGGCGTCAACGTGCATTACATCCCCGTGCATCTCCAGCCCTATTACCGGCAGTTTGGCTTCGCGCCCGGCGATTTCCCACAGGCTGAATCCTACTACAAAGAGGCGATCACCCTGCCGCTTCACCCCTCGCTGACTGAAGCAGAGATTACGCACATCATCCAATCGATAGGGGAGGTGGCACAGGCTGTGTGATGACTTCCCTTTCGTCACTGCAAGTCGCTATCAGAGCCGATGCGTCGAGTGTCATCGGAACCGGGCATGTTTTCCGCTGTCTGGCGCTGGCTGATGAATTGCGTCGCAACGGGGTGCAGGCTCTGTTTATATGCCGGCACGCACCGGGACATATGGGTGATATCATCCGGGGCAAAGGCCATGGTGTGCAACTTATTCCTGATGCGGCGGATTGGCAGAGTGATGCAAAGGCGACAAAAGCCGCACTGGCGAGTTTCCTTGAACCGGTCGATTGGTTGATCGTGGATCAGTACGGTCTTGATGCCCGGTGGGAAGAGGCCGTGCGCCCGATGGCAAAGCGCTTGGCCGCGATCGACGATCTGGCCGACCGGCCTCATGCGGTGGATTTGCTGATAGATTCTTCTCATCTACCGGATGAGGCGGGGGTTTATGATCCGCTGCTTTCACCCGAAACGCGCCGTGCGATCGGCCCGGACTATGTTCTGCTGCGCCGGGAGTTTTTTGAACAAACGCCGCCGGAGCGCGACCATTGCGCCGTGCGGCGGATTCTGGTGACGCTTGGCGGCAATGATCCGCTCAATGCAACAGGACTGGCGTTGGAGGCGCTTGATGATCCGTCCTTTGCCAATATCCAGATTGATCTGACGCTTGGCCTTGCTAATCCGCGCCTTGAAGCCATGAAGGTCAGAGCTTCGGCCATGCCCAATGTCACGGTTCATGTTCAGAGTTCCCGCATGTCGGAACTGATGGCCAAGGCCGATGTATGCCTTGGCGCAGGAGGCACGACTTCGTGGGAACGTTGCTATATGGGATTGCCCTCATTGGTACTGGTGCTGGCGGAAAACCAGCGTGATTTCGCGGCAAAGCTGGAGCGCATGGGATGCGCGCGCAATCTGGGGCCAGCCGATCGGATTGATGTAGATCAGCTTCGCGGTGCTTTGCTTGCGGCAATCAGTAACGCTGCGTGGCGCCGCAAGACCAGCCAGAATGGGCGTGAGCTGGCGGACGGGCGCGGGATCAATCGCATTGTTGAGCATCTCCAAGGTGGATGGCCCAATATGGAGTCGCCAGTATGAGACTTCTGGAAATTACCAAGAAAATCCGACTGTTGCCTCTCACAGAGGCGGGCGAAGATGTCCATGCAGCCTATCTTGCCATTCGAAATGAACCGGAAATTCGTAATAATATGTACGGGGATCATCTGATTTCTCCAGAAGAAAATGAATCATGGCTAAGCAATCTTTCCACCAGAACAGATAGAGTTTTTTTTGCCGTTATATACCAGGGTGCTGTGATAGGTGGTGCAAGCTTCATAAATATCGATCAGAATAATAGGCGCGCCGAATGGGGGTTTCATCTAACGTCCAGAGTTAGCGGTAGAGGTATTGGCAGTGCACTTGAATTTATGTTTCTTGATGAAGCTTTTGAAAGACGAGGCTTTGAGAAGCTGAATTGCGAGGTTATCGAATGGAACGACGCTGTTGTTCGGATGCACAAGAAATTTGGCTTTCAGGCAGAAGGCGTACGCCGCCGTCATCTTTTCCGAAATGGCAAATTTCATGATACGGTTTTGCTTGGAATAACTAGGGAAGAATGGCGCGAGAAAAGACGTCAGCTACTTGCGCCGAAAGAAAAACGTCCTCGTCTCCTCTTCACCGGCGGTGGTGGTTCGGTCTCGCAATCGTTACAAGCGCAGTGGGGCGAACGTTATGAGCTTTTCTTTGCCGATGCCAACCCGCATGGCTTTCCGCCTTCCATCCCTGAGGATCGGCGGCTGGTTATTCCGTTTGCCAAGGATCCAACTTTTACGGATCGTTTGCTGGAATTGTGCCAACAGCACCGGATAGACCTTGTCGTGCCGGGGGTGGATGAAGAGCTGCTTGTTCTGGCGCGAAAGAAGGGCGCTCCGGACTGGCCGCGTATTCTGGTTCCCGAGGTCGGTTTTGTCTCTTTGATGCTCGATAAGCTCTCTTGCGCCCATGCGCTGGCCGGCGCCGGGTTGGACGCACCCAAAACCCTGCCGCTCGAACAAGCCGGAGAATTGCCCTTTCCACTAATTGCCAAGCCACGTTC
This sequence comes from Stappia sp. P2PMeth1, assembly GCF_900185735.1. Classification (NCBI taxonomy): domain Bacteria; kingdom Pseudomonadati; phylum Pseudomonadota; class Alphaproteobacteria; order Hyphomicrobiales; family Stappiaceae; genus Stappia; species Stappia sp. P2PMeth1. The sequence continues at coordinate 3,862 of NZ_FYAW01000046.1, forward strand.
CGGGCGTGGTTCGCGCGGGGTGATGCGGCTGACCCGACCCGAACAGACCGATGCCTATCTGGCACTTCAGGAGGGCAAAGCTGAGGACTATATTGCGCAGGAATTGATCGCTGGTGAGGAATACACAGTCTTTGTCATGGCCGATGGGGGGGAGGCGCCATGTGCTGTTATTCCCGTGCTGGCCTTTGAAAAGCGCGGTGTCACCGTGCGCGCGCAGACCGAGGCCAACGCGGTCATCATCGCTTATGCCCGCGCTTTTCAGGCGCATTTCCGCCCTTCGGGCTGTTATAATATTCAATGTATGTTGACGCCGGACGGGCACGTTTTCCCCTTCGAGGTCAATCCGCGCCTCTCCACCACTTTTGTGCTGGCCATTGCCACCGGGTACGATCCCATCCCCATTGCACTGGGAGAAGCCGCCGGTCCGACATTCATTCCCCAGCAGAAATTAGCGCTGCACCGCAGTTGGCACACGCACATCACCCATCAAGATGAAGGGACGACCCCATGAGCAAGACCCTCAAGATTGGCAGCCGGCTGGTGGGCGATGGCCAGCCCGCTTTCATCATTGCTGAAATCGGCTCCAACCATAATCAGGATTACGATCTGGCCTTGCGCATGATCGACGCGGCGCTCGACGCCGGGGCCGACGCCGTGAAGTTCCAGACTTTCAAGGCGGAGAAGCATGTCTCCAGGCGAGCGGAGACACCTTCCTGGTACGAGGAACGCAACACCCAAAATCTGCTGCGCCCACTGGAGTTGGATCGTGACTGGCAGGCGGGCTTGCAGACACACACCCAGAAGCGTGGAGGTATTTTCTTTTCCTCACCCTGCGATGTGGAGGCGGTGGACAGCCTCGAGGTGATTGGCGCGCCTGCCCATAAGGTGGCCTCCTTCGACCTGCCGGATACGGATCTGATCACCTATATCGCTCGTACCGGCAAGCCTGTGATCCTCTCCACTGGGCTGGCTGACTGGATGGATATTCAACGCGCGGTGGATGCCTGCCGTGCGGTGGGAAATGAACAAATCGTGCTGCTACAATGCACCTCACTCTATCCCGCCCCGCCCCATCTTTCCAACCTTCGCGCTGTGGATGTCATGCGTAGTGCGTTCGGCGTTCTGACCGGCTATTCCGACCACACCACGGGCGGTGCGGTCTCCATGGGGGCGGTGGCGCGCGGGGCTTGCATGATCGAGAAGCATTTCACACTCGATCAGACCCTGCCAGGCCCCGATCACAGCTTTGCCATGGAGCCCGGCCCCTTTGCCGAGATGGTCAAGGGCATCCGCGAGATTGAAAGCGCCCGGGGCGATGGCTCCAAGAATGGCCCGCGCCCGGAAGAAATGGAGATGGCGGATAAGGCGCGCCGCTCGCTGCATGCGGCGCGCGATATCGAGGAAGGGGAAACGCTGACCGCCGATATGCTGGTCATCAAGCGTCCTGGGCATGGGTTGCCGCCTTTCCTGCGGCCGCAACTGTTAGGGCGAGTAGCGCGCCGCCGCATCGAGGCCGATGAATGGATCACTTGGGAGATGGTGTAGGTAGTGGGGATGATTTTGGTCACCGGGGCATCCGGCTATCTGGGCACGCATGTGCTGTCGGAATTGCGCCGTGCCGGATATCAGGCTGTCGGACTGTCGCGGCGTGAAGTCCCCGGGATGGAGATGTGCGACCTGCAGGATGCGCCGCAACTGGCCCGTCTTATGGATCGGATGCGGCCGGATAAAGTAATTCATTGCGCTTGGGAAACTCCGCAATCCCTTACTGAGTACCAGGACGATACCGCGGCGACGCGCGGGCTAGCCATGGTCGACAATCTGCTTGCCGCCACGCAGGCGCCCATCCTCTATGTGTCCTCGATGACCGTTTATGGGTCGCAAAACCCTTTCGTCGCACGGCGAGAAGAGGACGCCGGACAGCCGGAAAGCGCCTATGGGCGTGCGAAATGGGCGGCGGAACAACGGTTGAGAGGCAGCGGGCGGGCTGGTTTCGCGGTTCGCCTTCCGGGCCTGTTCGGGGGCGGACGGTGCAATGGGCTGATATGGAATCTATTATCTGCCCTCATGCGTGGTGACAGGCTGAAACTACCCCGGCAACCGCTACTCTGGGCGGCCATGGATGTGCGCGATGCGGCGCGCGCTTTCCCTACTCTTTGCGATGCGCCTCTAAGATCCGCTGTTCCGATCAACATTGGTTATAACGATGTCTATTCAATCTCCCGCTTGGTGGCGTTGCTTGGCGAATTGACTGGTCGTGCTGCCATCTGTGACACGCCGCACCCAGATTTTGCCTTTGATCTCACCCGCGCTCACGCGCTTGGGGTGGATATAAGGCAAAACCTTCGAGGAGCCTGTCACAAGCTGATGAAGGAAGTGGCATGAAACTGGCTGATGTTTTACCCGTCGCGAATCTGCTCCGCGGTGTGGGCGATGATCTGCTGCAATGGCGCGACCGGCCGGAAGAGCGGTGTATTCTTGCGCCCGCTGATTTTAAGACTGCGGCTGACGCCCATGCCCATGAGCGGATAGTGGACGGATTGCAACGGATTTTCCCCGGCCTGCCCGTGCTATCCGAAGAAGAGATCTGGTCGGCGGCACGCCCCGAGTTCTACTGGCTGATTGACCCGCTGGATGGTACAGCCAGTTGGTATGAGGGGTTTTCCGGCTTTGCCACCCAGGCCGCCTTAATCCGGGAAGGACAGCCCATCTATGGCATCGTGCACGCGCCAGCGTTGAGGGTGACTTGGGAAGGCGCGCTGCTGGACGGTGAACACCGAGCTTGGCGTAATGGCATTCCGCTGTCGAGGCTTCATCCATCGAAACGTCTTCTGCTCTGTGATAATTATCCCGAGCCTCAGCGGGCAGCGAAGATTTTGTACGAACGCCTGCCGGTCACAGGCTACGTGGAAAGTGGCTCGTTGGGAATCAAATGTTGTCTGGTGGCCGATGGCACAGCCGATCTCTTCGTCAAGGACGTGATGGTGCGCGATTGGGACATCGCCCCTGCCGCGCCTGCTCTGGCTTGTGTGGGGGCCGTGCTGGGCCTTCCGGATGGCGGGCCTTACACTTTTACTGGATCCATGGAAAAAAACTCCGGCGTTCTGGTCGCGCGCGACGCGGCGTTGGCGCAACGGGCCGCGGATGCGCTAGCGGGGGATGGATACTGATATGGCGAGGATTCTGGTTGTTGCCGCACATGCGGATGATGAGGCGCTGGGGTGCGGCGGGACGCTGGCAAAGCACGCCCAAACTGGCGATGATATTCGTATCCTGTTCATGACCGACGGCGAGGGCGCGCGCGGCTCCGCCGTGGCCGATGTCCCGCGCCGGCGGGCGGCCTCTCTGTTTGCCGCTGAGATTATGGGCGCCAACCCGCCGGTTCACTTCGATTTTCCGGATAATGCGATGGACAACGTCCCGCGTATCCGCATTGTCCAGGCCATCGAGGCGGAACTGGCGGACTTTGCGCCGGATGTTGTCTACACACATCACGCGCATGACCTGAACATCGATCATCGGCTCACCCATGAAGCCGTCATGACCGCCTTGCGTCCACAGCCGCATGCACCAAGGCCAACCATTTTGTCCTTCGAGGTGATGTCCAGCACGGAATGGCAAACGCCGGGTGCGGCCACAGCCTTCGTGCCCAACTGGCATGTGGACATTAGTGAGTTTCTGGAGGTGAAAAAAGCAGCGCTTAGAGCCTATCACGGTGAAATGCGCCCCTGGCCCCATTCTCGTTCGATTGAGGCGTTGGAATATTTGGCGCGATGGCGCGGCGCTTGTGTAGGCTTGATAGCAGCAGAAGCTTTTTCTCTGGTTCGGAAGTTAGGATAGCTGTTATGTTTAGACCGTCCGCTCTGTTAAATGCCTTTCGCGTGCGCTTGGAAGCAGGAGATTACGTTTTTTCTAAAGCCCACGAATATCTTCGAATGCGGCTCATCCTTTTTAAGAAGCAGACAAACGCGGAACAGGCAGCCTATCCCTACGATTTGGTTGATCCGTTCACATTACCGGAGCCGAATTCCGGACTTGAGAATCTCTTTCTTGTAGGAAGTAACTGGCGGCGGACTGATACGAAAAAGCCGATCGCCCTTCTCGTGGGAGTCAATGACTGGAAATACGGCTTCATGGCCGATTATCTGCCAGAATATCGCTGCGCCTTCGCGCCGATGAAACGAAATTCGATGTTCTTTTGGCGGGTGCTCCAAAAAATGGCTGAGAAGCCAAAAATTGTTATTGTTTGGGGGTACAATGAGCCTAAGTTCTTCTCTTCTATTTTAAAGAAATATGGTATTCCTCTCGCTCGAGTCGAGGATGCTTTCGTACGGTCTGCGCAGCTTGGTGCAGACCATACACCGCCGTATTCTCTCGTATTCGATCACTCTGGTGGCCTTTATTATGATGCATCTCAACCATCGGATATTGAAAATATCTTCAATCAATACAACTTTAACGCGAATTCGCACCTTCTGAAACAGGCGGAGGAGGCACTTGCGCTTATTCGTAGGCTAGCGATCTCGAAGTATAATCCACCAAACATTACGACAAGCGATCCTCTCAAGTCCTTGACGCGCCGTCGGTGTGTAGCGGTGATTGGCCAGGTAGACAGAGATCAGTCCATAATAAAAGGGAATGTCGATCGTTGGACCGTGAAGCAGGCTATCGAGCTTGCAGTCTATGAAAACCCAGACTGTGATATTGTCTATCGTCCGCATCCCGAAGTGTATAAGGGTATGCAGCGCAGTAAGGCCAAGGTTAAGAGCATCCAGAAACTGTGTAGAATCTCTCCACCGCAAGAGGGGTTTTCTGAGTTTCTTGAAAGTGTAGATCATGTTTATGTGATAACTTCGCTTTCGGGACTGGAAGCTCTGCTCCATGGCAAGCAAGTGACCGTTCTGGGTGCGCCATTTTATGCGGGATGGGGATTAACGGATGATCGAGCCAAATTCACTCGGCGCGACAGGCGTTTGTCTCTATTGGAGCTTTTCGCCGGGGCCTATTTACTTTATCCTCGCTATCTTGGCGCGCTTAAAAACAGCTATACCGGCTTGACCGCTGCTTGCCGTCGCATTCAGGCGGATCGGACCGTCGATACGCAACAAGCGCATAAACTGATTATCAACCAGGAGCCGGACAAGGACACTCTGCTCCGGACGGCGCAATCGGATTACTGGCCCGCGCTTCTTTTCGGGAAAAAGGGGCAAGCCCATGAGAATTTTGACGACGTCATTCGCAGCGCACCTTTTTTCCGTAGTCTTAAAGAGCCTGGATGCTTAATTTACCAAGCGACGCTATTACACGCGGTCTGCGGGGCACTGAAAACAGACAGCGCGCGTAACGCCTTTCTTCAAAGGGTCCGCGATTTCATTGACCGTGACGTTTATGCGGCCTTCTTACGCCGTCTGGCGAGCGCCCATCCGGGGCAGAGTTGCACACTGCAATGGTCATGGCTTTTGGGGCAGCTCGATGACGCTCCTCGTTCCTTTGAGGTAATACAAGAAGAAATAAAACACAAAACCCGGATGGCATGGCGTGTCGCGATTGGCGATGAGGAGGCGATGAGGGCCGGTACCGTTGTTCCGCTGGACTCGGACCGGAAAAGTCTCCTCTATGCAATTTATGAAAAATATCTGCAGCAGGGGCGTTACGATGATGCGCTGGAGCATATCTATACGCTACTGCTCAATGGTGAAGTGCATACAGGATTGCTTTTGCCTGTCATCAAGATCGCTGAGTTAACATTTGACGTGACTTCCGCGCGACTTGTAGCTGACATGCTAAAATACGCCAATATTACTGGGCACAATAACGCAGGCGTGAATTATCACGTGGAATGCTTGTCCACCACGCCGGGAGAGGAGGCGCTCGACGAGACCTTGGAAGCCTTTGCTCTGCAGCTGACACTCAATCCTGACCGTGTGAACCGGACGCTTGCCCGGCTGAATGACTTTGTCGGCAGAACACAGGGAGAGGCCCTGTCGCATGCCATTCTGGCGATGGATGGAACACGATCGGTCCGAATGGCCAATGCCTGGCTGGAATTGAACCAGCCGCATAAGGCCCTGACCATCATGAGAAGCCTGATCGAAACGGGTGAAAGGGGCGATGACGCCCTGGTGGCCTATTCGCGTGCGCTGGCCGGGATCGGTGAGTATGCGCAAGCGATTGTGTTTATGGAACGGGCCGTCGCCCATTCTCCGAGTAAAGCCAACTACACGGAATTGCTGCGCCTTTTAAAGGCGATGGGACGGTTCGATGATGCGTGGCGCCACCATCGCGATGCTCTGGGCTATCAGGTGATTCTCCCGCCAGAAGGCCCGGTGATGCCCATCTATTTTGGGCTGAAACGGATTGAGGAAGGCTTTCGCTGTTTTCTAGATACCGCTATGCGCGAGCGGCTAATTACTTACTTTGGAGTGGGAAAGTACCAAGACTCTGAGCAGCTCGAAATGAACAGCCTGTTGCTGCTTTGTGATTTTGGACCGGCAGAGGAAATACGCTATAGCGTGCTGCTTCCCGAAATAGGCGCGAAGTTCGGCTATAACAACTTCAGTCTGGGCTGCGACCCGCGTTTATTGACGTTATTTTCCCGCTCCTTTCCAGAGGTGCGCTTCGTGCCGATGCGGCGCACGCGGGAATTCAGCGCTGAATTTCCACATGCAGAGTTTGATCGTCTCCCAGGGTCCGATCTGCGCCGGGTTATGGACAACAACGGTGTGGATGCTGTCCGGAGGGCTGAAAAGATCATGCTCTTTTCGGAGACCTTCTGGCATTTCCGAAAAGGTTATGGTGATTTCCACCGTACGCCCTACCTGCTTACCGATGTTGCGAAGACAGCGGCTTGGCGTAAGCGTCTGCCGCAAAATACCCGCCTCGTTGGCTTGAGCTGGCGCAGTCAACTCACCAACGCCATGCGCAATGTGCACTATCTGAGCATCGAGGAATTGGAGCCGCTCTTTGCGCTCGACGGCATAACCTATGTGAATCTGCAATATGATGATTGCGCGGAAGAGTTGGCGTGGGTTGAGGCGCGCTATCCCGGCAAGTTAATTCATTTTGATGACCTCGACCAGTTCAACGATTTTGATGGCGTCGCCGCGCTGATGTCCGCTCTCGATCTGGTCATTGGTCCCTGTACAACCGTGATTGAACTGGCCGGGGCGATTGGTCAGCCAGGCTTGATCTTCAGCAATCACGGCGAAATGTGGTGGCGGGAGTTCGGCGATGAGAGAACGGATGTCTGGTACAAATGTATCCGCCATGTGCGCGGCCAACTGGGAGACAAATCCAGCATCGTTGCCGCATTAGTTCAAGAACTAGAGCGCTGAAACATCCAACCTGTATAGCATCGCACCTTGGAGATTGTGGAATGGCCTACCTGATTTATGGGACCGCGAATTTCCAGGGCGGGGATGTTGACAAGTTAATGGCTGTAACCGCACGCTTGGCCGTTATTGAGACTTAATCGCGCTGCGTCCCGGTGGTGATGGCAGCTTATTTCCCCGCCATAATTTTCGGGTTCAGTTTTTCTATCCGAAGGACAGAGCACACTATCAAATCTTCATATAGAATGGAGGCTGACCTGTTTCAGATTATGAAGCCCGCCGCCATGCTGACTCATCGACTATGTGTGGACATCTGACTTGACCACAAAGAATGATTATGTGTGGCGGCCAGTGACCAATGACGGCGTGAGTGTGCCGTCATTCCGCCCTGAACGCGTGGCGCAGTTGCTGCGTGAGGGCGATCCGGAATTGGGAACGCGCCGCCGCTCGTATTCTCGAACGCCTTGAGGGGAACACGCATGACGGATAATGCAATTGCCATCATTCCCGCACGCGGAGGATCAGAGCGAATACCACGCAAGAATATTCGCACCTTTTGTGGAAAACCGATAATCCACTGGCCCTTGCAGGCGGCGCGGGAGAGCGGGTTGTTTTCCCGCGTTGTCGTTTCCACCGATGATGAGGAAATCGCCAAGATTGCCCGTGAGGGTGGGGCAGAGATTCCCTTCATGCGGGAAGCAACACTTGCCGATGGCATAACTGGAGTTGCCGAGGTTGTCCGAGATGCAGTCATCCGCCTTGATTTGCCACCGCAGACGCCAGTCTGCTGCTTTTATGCTACGTCTCCATTTATCACACCCGAAGATCTTCGCGCAGGTTACGCGGCTTTACGTTCCGGCACTGAGCCGAATTGGGTTCTCACGCTTGCCCCTTATCTCGCGCCGGTTCGTCGGGCATTTGAAATGATAGAGGGGCGGCTGGTTCCTATTCATTCGGACGGAATCTCAACACCCTCCCAGAATTTTCCTCCCGCTTATTACGATGCAGGACAATTCTGGTGGGCGAATGGGGAAACTTGGAAAAACTGTCGTGATCTGCCCATCTGGGAGAATTCTGCTCACATTATCGTCGACCCTCTACAAGTGATTGATATCGATACCCCGGAAGACTGGGGACGCGCAGAGCGTATGTTTTCTGAAACCCTCTTAAAGTGCAGGGCGCCTCAATTATGATGCCTATGCTCGTCATTGGCGGTGCGCAGTTTGGCGCGGTCTATGGTATTGCCAATACGACAGGCACGCCGACGCTCGAGGCGGTGCGCCAGATTCTAAGGCTCGCGCGCGATGCAGGTGTATCGTGGATCGACACCGCGCGTGCCTATACAGGCAGCGAGGCCGCCATTGGTGAGGCGTTGTTGGAGCTTGATGGATGGCGTCCGCAGATAGCCACCAAGTTGCCGCCGCTAGGTGAAGACGAGCGTGCGCTTACGGCGATCATCCGTGGCAGCCTGGCCGAATCTCGTCGGTTGCTTCGGGTGGACAGGCTCGACGCCGTGTTGCTCCATCGCTGGGAGAATTTCGGGCGGGAAAACGGGCTTGTGGCTAGGATGATGCGCGAAGAGCAGGCGGCCGGGCGAGTCGGCGTTTTTGGCGTATCCGTACAAACGCCAGAAGAGCTTGAGGAGGCGTTAAGGGTAGAGGCTATCGGCCATATCCAGCTACCCTTTAATATTCTCGATTACCGCTGGGATGCCGTCATCCCTGAAATCCGTCGCGTCCGGCGGCAGCGCCCATTATGTGTCCATGTGCGAAGCCTGCTACTGCAAGGATTGCTCATTTCAAATAATTCGGACCATTGGCTGCGGGCGCATGTCCCGGACTCCGGCCCTGTTAGGCATTGGCTCCGGCAACAAGTTCGCGCATGTTGTCGTCAGAATATTCAAGATCTCTGCTTTTCGTGGGGGCGGGTGCAGGACTGGATTGATGGCCTTGTGGTTGGGGCTGAAACACCGAGCCAGATGGCCGAGAATCTCCGCAATTGCACAACCCCCCTTCTGTCGAGGAAAGAAATTGATGGTATTCTGATCAGCCGCTCGAAACTTGCTGAACATACTCTCAATCCGGCGCAATGGGAGCCTTGATCTAAATGTCTGGAAATCCCTTTTCACTTGCAGGAAAAACCGCGCTGGTCACCGGCGCAACCGGTTATTTCGGTCAGAGTATTGCGCAATCTCTTATGGAGGCTGGCGCAGAAGTCTATCTCAACGGGCGCAATGCCGCCGCGGTGGAAGCATTGGTTGCAACCTTCCAAGAGCGGAAAATGGCGGCGCGTCCTGCGATATTCGATATTCTGTCTGAGGAAGAAACCGCGAATTTTTTTGATGTATTGGGCAGCGCTCCACTTGATATTCTGGTTAACAATGCATACGCGGGGGCAACTGGCGCCATCGAGGTAGCTGATGCACAGAATTATCGGGACAGTTACGAAATCACCGTTGTCGTTGCGCATCGACTTTTGCGCGGCGCGCTGGAGAATCTGCGCGTGGCGAAGCATGTAAACGGAGATGCCTCAGTTATCAATATTGCCTCAATGTATGGTGTTGTCAGTCCGGATCTTCGAGTCTACCAAGGTAAGCCGGATGCAAACGGCTCCTTTTACGGCGCTGCGAAGGCCGCCCTGATCCAGTGGACACGCTATGGGGCCTGCGAGTTCGGACCAGAGGGCATACGGTTCAACGTCCTCACCCCCGGAGCGTTCCCTTCGCCGGCAGCACAGGGGCGTTATCCTCAACTGATTGCGCAACTGGAAAAAAAGGTGCCGCTTGGTCGAATTGGCGTGGCCCATGAAATTGGAGGTGTTGTAGCGTTTCTGTCTTCTCCGGCGGCTAGTTATGTAAATGGAGCAACTATTGCTGTCGATGGAGGATGGACAGCGTGGTAAGTATGTATCATGGATAGCTATTGATTTGTGGATGGAATTTAACATTTGGTGCCCACGCTTTACAGCGGCCCCGATTTCATCGGGGATCTGCGGTCCATGTGAAAGGCTTTGGAGCTTGATTGTGCTCGGCGAGGAAACGGTCGATGGCAGCTTGGAGGTCGACGACGGAGTGGAATACCTGCGAGCGGAGGGAGAGGATATTAGCCGGACATACGCAGAATTCCGCGCCGATGACCTGCCACTTGCTCTGATCCCTAAAAACCGGATCGTTCTCCACTGACGTGCCTCCCGGATTTCGGAGCGTTTTGAACTGGAATTTTCCAATTATGATCTCCGCTATGGGAGAAGGAGAGTTCCATGAAGAAGTCGAAGTTCTCGGAGGCGCAGATTGCCTTCATCCTGCGCCAGGCGGATGAGGGAACGCCGGTTGCCGAGGTCTGTCGCAAGGCCGGCATCAGCGACGCGACATTCTATAACTGGCGCAAACGATATGGCGGCCTGACGCCGTCCGAGGTCAAGCGCATGCGCCAGCTCGAGGACGAGAACAATCGGCTTAAGAAGCTGGTTGCCGACCTGTCGCTCGACCGGGCCATGTTGCAGGATGTCCTGTCAAAAAAGCTCTGAAGCCTGCTCGCCGCCGTCGGCTTGTCGATGAAGTTTGCGAAGACTGGAAGGTGTCCATCCGTCGTGCCTGTGCCTGTCTTCGGATCGATACCTCGCTCTATCACTACAAGTCGAAGCGCGGCGATCAGGCTGCACTGAAGGGTAAGCGGCGTCTGGCCCCCACCTATTCGTTTCGGTCGCGATGTTGGAATCCATGCCCATTGTAGATTTGGGGTTGGAGGAAGGGTTGGGAGTCCATAGAGCGCTCCATATGGAGTCCATTTGCGGATATGAGATTTTGGTCGGGCCCGCAGGAAAGCGGCGCTGGCCGGATGAAGTGAAGGGCCATCTTGTCGCGGAGACCTATGTGCCTGGTGTGAGCGTGAACGAGGTCGCCCGGCGTGTCGGTATGAAGCCCAACCACCTTTCGTCGTGGCGGCGTTTGGCGCGGGAGGGCAAACTTGTGGTGCCGGATCTTCCGGGAGCGGAGTTTGTACCGGCCGTTCTGGAACCGACTCCGGCGCCCGTTGAAGAGAATGCGAAGCCGCTGGCCGCGGTGGAGATCATTCACGGCGGAACCACAATCCGGCTGGAAGCTTCTGCAAGCCCTGACAGGATTGCCGGGATCGTGCGCGCGCTTGGGCGTGGATCATGATTTTCCCCTCGAACCGGGTGCGTATCCTGGTGGCGACAAAGCCGGTCGACTTCAGAAAAGGACATGATGGGCTGAGCGCCCTGGTCCAGTCCGTTTTGCGCAAGGACCCGTTCACCGGCACGGTTTTTGTGTTCCGGTCCAGGCGAGCCGACCGCTTGAAGCTCCTGTATTTTGACGGCACCGGCCTGGTCATGGCTTACAAGCGGCTGGAAGATACGACCTTCACCTGGCCCGCCGTTCGGGATGGTATGATGTCGCTGAACCATGCCCAGTTCGAGGCGCTGTTCTCGGGCCTGGACTGGCGCAAGGTGAAGGCATTGGAGGCGCGTTCTCCGGCTGCGGCAGAATGAATCAGGTGCCGGAAATGGCGGGCATCCGCAGCCGCCCCGGGTTATTCTCGGCCCATGCCTTCCACTGTCGCCATCGATCTTTCCGCGATCCCCGCCGACCAGCGTGATGCTGTCGCCGCGCTCTTGCGCGAACGGGATGCGCTCAAGGAGATCAACAGGCGCCTGGAGCACCTGGTCGCGGAGTTGAACCACGCAGTTCACGGCAAAAGGTCGGAAAAGCTCCGTGAAGACGAACGGCAGCTGGCGTTCGAAGACCTCGAGACTGCCATCGCCGAGGTTGAAGAAAGCCAGGACAGGCAGCCCCCTTGCGAGGGCAAAACCCGCCGTCCGGCCCGTCGCAATCGGGGCAACCTGCCGAAGGACCTTCCGCGCATCGAGCGTGTGATCGAACCCGCCAACCTGCACTGTCCCTGCGGTTGCGGAGTGATGCACAAGATCGGCGAGGATCGCACGGAGCGGCTGGACATCGTGCCCGCACAGCTGCGCGTGATCGTCACCGTTCGCCCCAAATACGCCTGCCGCGCCTGTACCGACGGCGTCACCCAGATGCCGGCACCGGCTCACCTCATCGAGGGTGGCCTGCCGACGGAAGGGGCCATCGCGCATGTTCTGGTTGCCAAGTACGCGGACCATTTGCCCCTGCACCGGCAGAACCAGATCCTTGCCCGGTCGGGCATCGATATTCATCGCAGCACGCTGGCGGATTGGGTCGGTACGGCCGCGTTCCACCTCGCACCCGTCGTTGACCGGCTGGCCGAGCATCTGAAGATGTCGACCAAGCTGTTCATGGACGAGACCACGGCGCCGGTGTTGGATCCGGGCCGGGGCAAGACGAAAACCGGGTATCTATGGGCCTTGGCCCGAGACGACCGCGCCTGGGGTGGGGACGATCCACCCGGCGTGGTCTTCTTCTATGCACCCGACCGCCGCGGCGAGAACGCGGAGAAAATCCTTCGTGGCTTCGACGGGGTTCTGCAACTCGACGGCTACCAAGGCTACAACTGCCTGACGCGCTCGTCCCGCAAGGGCGGCGATCCGATCTGCGTGGCGCATTGCTGGGCACACGCACGGCGGAAACTGAAGGAAGTCTTCGACCGCGATGGCTCCGAGATCGCCGCCGAGGGCCTGCGCCGGATCGCCGCGTTCTACAGGGTCGAGGCCGATATCCGCGGCGCGGCACCCGGGCAGCGGCTCTCGGCCCGGCAGGCCCGCACCGTACCTCTGGTTGCCAACTTCGGGGAATGGTTGCAAAAGCAACGGCTCCGGGTCTCCGCCAAATCCCGTCTCGGCGAGAAGCTTGCCTACATCCATCGTCACTGGGACGGTTTGCAGACCTTCCTCCACGACGGCCGCGTCGAGATTGATAGCAACAGTGTCGAGAACCTGATCAGGCCAATTGCGAGTGCTGAGTCATTATGCCCCTCTTCTTCAACTATCTGGAAACATTCGCATTTGCTTCTGGTCGCCTCCGTGACACGGACGCCCGTTCCGCCTGAGGGTCTTCAGGACGGGGTCGGATTCGAGA
>NZ_FYAW01000025.1:0-58722 GCF_900185735.1 Stappia sp. P2PMeth1
GGCGCAGCCGCGCCGCGAGCCGCCGCCCCCGCCGATCCGCCGCAACGTGACGCCGCCGTCGTCCGGCCCGGCCGCCAATGCGCGCACGGCTTTCCCACAGTTCACCGAGACCGCCGAGAAGCCGGCCGCCGACAAGCCGGCGCCGCGCGGCGACCTGTCCGGCGTTGTCGCCGGGGCGGTCGCCGATGCCGCCACCGCGGCCTCGTCCGCGAGCGCGCCCGCGGCGCCGAAGGTCGAGGTCAAGCAGCCCGAGCCGGAAGCGAAGGCCGAGATCAAGCCCGAAGCGCCGGCACCCGCCGCAAGCCGTGTCCAGCCGGATCTTGCCTCGCTGGAAGACGCGCTGCTCGCCGAACTCGGCCAGTCGCGCGGCAGCCCCGCCAGCGAACGCAGCGAGCCGCGCAGCGATGTCGGACCGCGCGCCGCCGCCCCCGCCGCCACCGCCCCCGTCGCAGCCGCTCCCAAGGCCGAACCGGCCGCACCGCCGGCCGTTGACGAGGCGCCGAAGCCGGCGACGGCCGCTCCCGAGATCAAGGTGGCTGCGCCGGCCGCAGCGGACGAGCCCGAGGCGGGGAGCGGCGACGACAGCCCGAAGGCGGAAAAGAAGGCCGACAAGGATGCCGGCTCGGTGACGATGGATGCCATCGAGGAAGAGATGGCGCGGCTCCTGAGCGAGATCGGCGGACCGCGCAAATGATGGTGCCGCGCACATGACGAAGGCCCGGCACGCCGTCCTGCCCCTCCGCAAGACGTCGGTCGCGGTCCTCGCCTGTCTCGCCATGCTCGCGCTGGTCACCGGCGCGAGCGCCCAGGACATCACCATCGGCTTTGGCGAAGGCGCCGGGCTGACCGAGCGTGCGGTCCAGTTGGTCGCGCTGCTGACGGTGCTGAGCCTGGCGCCGTCGATCCTCGTCATGGTGACGAGCTTTACCCGCATCGTCGTGGTGCTGTCGCTGCTGCGCTCGGCGATCGGCCTGCAGACGGCGCCGCCCAATGCGGTGATGACCTCGCTTGCCCTGTTCCTGACCCTGTTCATCATGGCGCCGACCTTCGAGGCCGCCTACAACGAGGGCGTCCAGCCGCTGGTCGAGGGCAATATCGAGCTCACGGAAGCCTATGAGCGCGGCGCCCGGCCGTTCCACGCCTTCATGCGTGCCAATGTGCGGGAGAAGGACCTGGCGCTGTTCACCGAACTGTCGGGACAGGAGGCGCCGGAGACGCCCGAGGACATCAGCATGCGGGTGCTGGTTCCGGCCTTCATGATCAGCGAGTTGCGCCGCGCCTTCGAGATCGGCTTCCTGCTCTACCTGCCGTTCCTGATCATCGACCTCGTCATCGCCTCGGTGCTGATGTCGATGGGCATGATGATGCTGCCGCCCGTGGTGATCTCGCTTCCCTTCAAGCTGATCTTTTTCGTCCTGGTCGACGGATGGAACCTGATCGCCGGCAGCCTGGTGCAGAGTTTCTCCAGCGGCTGACCCCATCCCGCCACCACACCGGGCCGGGCCGGGAAGGGAAGGCGCTGCCGCTAACCGGCGTCGCCGACCGCGCTCTCGGCCATTTCCGCCGCCGGCTCCGCGTCATCGCCGCGCGCGGCCGTGCGCTGTCTGTCCGGCGCGTCGTCAAGCTCCGACATCGGGAGCTCCGGCTCTTCGGTATCGGATGCCCCGTCCAGCGCCGGCTGCAGGTATTTGCGGCGATACTCGGCCAGGAAGATGTCGAGCGAGTCGACGCTCTGCAGGCTGTCGAGCACCGACATGAACTCGACCCCGCGGCTCCCCACCGGCCGGGTCACGATGTCGAAGGCGGCGGCGCTGGGGCTGTCGCTCATCTTGCCGGAGAACTTGGCCTTCAGCCGCGACAGGCTGAAATCGTCGTCGGCGAGCGAATAGCCCATCGCCGCGCGCAGAATGTCGGTGCGCTCCTGGTCGGCGAGCGGCACCGGGTCCGACCAGCGACCGCCCACCAGCGCCTCGAGCTGCTCGCCCGCCTCGCGCCAGCTCTGCGCCGCCCACAACGTGTCGGCCTTCAGCCGCTCGACATCCTCGCCGCGCATGTTGCGGACGATCTCCAGCGCCAGATCCGGGCGGCCGCTTTCGGTCAGCGCGCGCGCCTCGACCATGTTGCGCTGGCGCTCCAGCTCGCGCGGCAGCTTCGCCTGACGGGTGCGGGTGAGCACCCTGAGCGCCTGTTCCGGCTTGCGATCCATCAGGTAGACGACGCCGAGGTCGGCGGCGATCTGGGCGCGGGCGGCGCCCTTCAGGCGATGGTCCACCTGGTGGCGCAGCAGTTCCGATGCCTGGTCGAGCAGGTCCATATCGACGAGCCGGCCCGCCAGCCGGCGCACCATCTCGTCGCCGCGTCGGCCGACCGGCGTCATCTCGCGGAAATCGTAGAACAGCGCCAGCGCCCTCACCGGATCCATCCGGTCCGCCTCGCCATTGAGGAACAGGTTGGCGAAAACCGCCCCCATCTCGTCCTGCAACAGGCGCGTGGTCTCCGCGTCCGCATTGGCCTGGATCGCCGATTGCATCGCCTCGAAGGCGCCGCGATACTCGCCCGCCTGGGCCTGAAGCTGAGCCAGGAAGCGCAGGGTCTTCAACTCGGTCTCGTCGCCGCGCCAGGACGCGGCAAGCCCCGCCAACTGGTCGATCGCCTCCTCCGTGGTGACCTCGCCGTCGCGATGGCGAACCCGCAAGGCGCGATAGGCGGCTTCTGCCGCCAGCGGGCGTTCCATCGAGCGCTGAACCAGATCGAAGGCGGTCAGCGCCTCGCGGGAGCGCCCGGAAGCGTCGGCGATCTGGCCGCGGATGATGTCATAGCGCGCCGCCTGCCGGGCCGAGGCAAGGCTCGGGTCGATCTCGGAGAGGATCGCCGCCGCCTGCCCGTAATCGCTGACCTCGACCAGGGTCTCGGCCGCAGCCAGATGAAAGGCGATCTGCACCGCCGCCGGATAGCCGCCGACAACCGCCTGGCCGCGCGGCTGGTTGTCGCGCGCCTCGCTCCAGTTGCGCCGTTCGGCAAAGGCAATGGTGCGCCAGACGGCCGCATGCGGATTGTTGAGAAGCTCCGTCCGTCCGAGATAGTCGAGCGCCTCCCGCGGCCGGGCCGCAAGGGTCTGGGCCGCTCCCATCATCAGGTTGAAGGCCGGATCGCGGGCCAGGGCTGGATCGTCGAGCGAGGCAAGCCGCATCAAGCCCAGCGCCTCATGGGCGAAACCATGGGCGAGATAGAAGCGCGACAGCTCCATCCGCGGTCCCCGCCGCTCCTCCTCCGGCGTGTTGGCGATGGTGTATTCCATGCCCTTGATCTTCTGGAGAAAGTCCCTCGTTCCGCTGCTCATCAGATTGCCGAGGTCGACCTGCCCCGGCGTCGAGGGATCGATCACCGGCGGCAGGATCGTCGATCCCCTCGTCAGGTTGCCGTTGGACACCGCCAGGCCCCGCGGCCGCTGCAGCAGGATCGCATCGCCAAGCAGCTTGATCTCAAGGTCGTCCGCCTTGCCGAGCACGGCAACGCCATGGGCCGACATCAACGCGTCGAATTCGGCGAAGCTCTGCGGCTTCAACAGACCGCGCGCCGGCGCGAAGCCGGTGACCACCGTCATCTTGTCGCCGGCGAAGGGATCGACCACTTCGCGAACATTGGCCGGCCCCTGGAAGGGGATGGTGATGACCGTGCCGCCATCGCTGCTCTGGCTGCGTTGCAGCGTCAGGGGCCGGGACGGTTCGAGGATCATCTCGCCGATGGTCATGACCCAGGCGCTGCCGTCGATGCCGATACTGGCCAGCGCGTCGCGCATCAGATCGATGCGGATCACCTGCCAGTCGGCATGGGCGATCACCTCCACCGCTTCCACCCGGTCCGCAAGCACCGAGCGCATGCCGCGAATGTCCACCGGATCGGCGGTGTCGAAGACGAGATAAAGGCTGCGGTAGCGGCGGAACACGGACGAGGCGACCGGGGTGGAGAAGGGAAACACCACGCGCACCGCCTCGCCGATACGGCGCGCCTCGGCGACGACGAAGCGGCGGGTCTCATCGCCATAGCCGGCCGGCGGCATTTCCGGAGAGGCGACCTCGTCGGCCGAACCGGACGGCCGGTCGACGGCAAGACCGCTGAGATCGATCTCCGCCGGCAGTCCGTCCTGCGTCGCCGGTCCCCCGGCGGCCTCGGGCCGAGGCGCCACGGCAGCCGTCGATGCGGCTGCGGCCGGCGGCTCCGGCGAAGCGGGCACGGCCTCGGCGGGCCGGGTCGGGGCGGATGCCGGCGCGTCGGTCGGCGCCTCATCGCTCGCCTGAACGGCCGGTGTCGTTTGGGGCAATGCCTGCGGAGCCGCCTCATCCGATCCCGGCTTGGCACGCGGAAGCGGTGTGCCCGGCTCATCCGGCTCCGCCGGCGACGCCGACGCCTGCTCTACCGGCACTTGCGCCGGCGCGGCGCTTTCCGGAGAGATGGCTTCGGGGCTCGGCTGCGCCGCACCGGAAACGCCGGACGCCATCACCAATTCCCTGGCGGTGGCCGGAATGTCGTCCCCCGCCGTCAGAGCCTCGCCGATGGCGGCATTGACGGGGTCCTGTGCCATGCTGCGCGGCGTGACGTCGACGATGTAGAAATTGTCCTCGCGAAAGGCCCGGATATCCACGTCCGGCTGTATCCGCAGCAGGAATTTCAGCCGCCCCTCGTCGCTGAAGGCCGTTGCATCCACCACGCCGGGGGGCAGATCGGCGCGCAGCATCGACAGGTCGAGCGGCACATCGTAGCTGAACGTCACCTTGATCATGTCGCCTTCGCGCACGAAGGCCGAATCGAAGTTCAGGTTCCACTCGAAGGCGAGCCGGGTGAAGGTCGGATGGGTGCCGACGAAGAGCTCGACCTTGGGTTCTTCCTGTCCCTTCAGGCGTGCCTGTTCCAGGGCCCGGGCGCGGCGGATCGCCTCCTCGGCACGACGGGCCAGGTCCTGCACCACCTCGTCGGGCAGGCCCGGCGGCATGCCTTGCCAGTTCTGCGGCAGAAGATCGATGAAGAGCTTCTCTCCCGCCTCCATCGTGTTGATCCGGAAGTCGCCCATCAGCGCGAAGCGCAGCGCCGAACCGTCCGGATCCCGGCGGGCGATGGAGATGAAGTTCGGCATGTCGATCGGGACGCTGTCGACACTGGTCATCACCTCCTCGCGGAAGCGGATGCGCAGAACGCCGTTGGAGGCGATCGCATCATATTCGGGCAGCAGCGTGAGATCGCGGAAGGTCAGGACGATCCGGCCATAGCCATCCTGCTGAGAGGCCCGCAGATCCGCCTGCAGCGGCTCGGCATGGGCGGACGGGGCGACGACGGCAAGAGCGGCGAAAACGCCAGAAAACAGCAGGGCAAACGCAAGAAACGCCGCCGTGATCCGCGCGGCGGCGACCTGAAGCATGCGTCTTTTCGAGCCGTCCTGCCTCACCGGGCTCCCCTGAACCTTTCGACCAAGCATCCAGTCTAGCGGCCGCCGCTTAACGCTGCGTTTAACCGACCTCCCGGATTCCCTGGCATTCCCGCCGGGGAACGACGGGACGCCCGCTCCGCATCAATTGCCCATGATCTTCGGCAGGTCCGGCGCGACGACGGCGGCGGCCTCTTCCGGTTTCCGTCCGGTCACGAGGGCCACCGTCAGCCGCTCGCTCGCCTCCGGCGACATGCGCCCCATGATGTCGGCCATCTTGCGCGGGTTCATCTGGCGGGCGACACGCACGAGGATGTCGAGGTCGAGTCGATCGAAGATGCGCGCCGCATCCTTCGCCTTCATCGACTCGTACATGACCACTAGGTCCTTCATTTCCTCCTCGCGCTTCTTCTCCTCCTTCTCCTGCAAGCCGCGGATCCGCTCCTCGATCGCCGAGATCTCCTCGACCTTTTGCTGCAGGCGATCCTCGGTCGCCTTCATGAGCTGCTGGCGCAACTCGAACTGCTTCTCGCGGTTGTCCAACTCGCGGCGGCGATCGCTGAGCGACTCCAGCACCTTGCGTTCGGCAATGGAGCCGCCGAGCTCGAGGCCGCCGACACCGGGCGGCGGCGGTGCCTCCTCATTGCCCTCGGTGGAGGGCCGGTCGGAAGCGCCTGCATCCCCTGTCCCGGCGGTGCCAGTTGCAGGATCGGTGGGCTGCTGCGCCATCGCCACGCTCACGCCGGCGGTGACGGACGTGCCGCCCTCGATGGCGAGCCCCAGCAGCTTCAGCGCGAGAAGCGCGCTGGCCGCCAGGACGAGAACGGGGATCAGGCGCAGGTTTGTCACGCAGCCTGCTCCGCGGCACGCTTGCGGAACAGTTCAAGCCGGGCGGTCGCCTCCATCGCGGCGGACCGGATGTCGCTGGCACGCATGGCCGACGGACGGGCCGCGGCCGCCGGCGCCGGTTCGGCGACCGGAGCAGCCATGGCGGCGGCCGGAGCCGGCGCCTGCGGAACCGCACGGGCGGCCTCGGTGATCTGGGTGATGCGCTCCAGCACGGTGTTCCCGCGCGAGACATGCGCGGCGAGTTCCTGCGACAGGCGCTCGGCGTCGACAAGGCGCTGGCCGAGGGTGCGGTCGGCCTCGCCCGCCGTCGCCTTCAGCCCGAGAATGGCACGCTCGGCGATCTCCGAGGCGGTGATCAGCTCGGAAATGGTCGCGCGCAGCGCCTCCTCGTCGGCCCGCAGCCGCTTCAGCCGCTTGTTGAGCACCACGCAATATCCGATCGTCACCACCAGCAGCAGGGCAACGAGGCTCTCGATCATCAGTCCGACAGGGAGCGTGCTCATGTTGGGTCCATTTCCTTCTGCATGGCCCGCTCGAAAGCGGCCAAGGTCATCTTGGGCTTCTGCAGCCCGCGCTCGACGCGGATCGCGATGGAATCCTCGTCCTTGCCCATCGTTCCTTGCGTCAGCGGAATGCCGCCGCACTTGATCGAGACCGGGTCGTTCGGAGAAATGTCGAACAGCAGCGTCTCGCCGACCTTGAGATCCAGCACCCGTCCGAGCGGGATGTGGGTCTCGTAGAGGACCGCGTCGACATCCACCTCCGCCGCGTAGATCTCGGTGGCCAGGTGGCCTTCCCAGATCTGGTCCCGGCCGAACTTCTCGCCCATGAACATCTGCAGGAGCAGATCGCGGATCGGCTCCAGAGTGGCATAGGGCATCATGATTTCGATCTTGCCGCCCCGGTCCTCCATGTCGATCCGCAGTTCGACGAGGATGGCCGCATTGGCCGGGCGCGAGATCGCGGCGAAGCGCGGATTGGTCTCCAGGCGCTCCAGGTTGAAATGGACCGGCGAGAGCGGCGAGAAGGCCTGCTCCATGTCGTGCATGATGATCTCGATCATCCGCCGCACCAGATTGCTCTCGATCGTCGTGTAGGGCCGCCCCTCGACGCGCACCGCCGACATGCCGCGGCCGCCGCCGAGCAGCACGTCGATGATCGAGTAGATCAGGCTCGATTCGACCGTGCACAGGCCGAAGCCGTCCCATTCCTCGGCCTTGAACACACCCAGAATCGCCGGCAGCGGGATCGAGTTCAGATAGTCGCCGAAGCGCACCGAGGAAATGCTGTCGAGCGACACCTCGACATTGTCGGAGGTGAAGTTGCGCAAGGAGGTGGTCGTCAGCCGGACCAGCCGGTCGAAGACGATCTCCAGCATCGGCAGACGCTCGTAGGAGACCATCGCCGAGTTGATGAGCGCGCGAATGCCACTCTGGTCGGCGGCGATCGTGTCCTCGATGTTGAAGCCGAGGAGGTTGTCGATCTCTTCCTGGTTGAGAATGCGGTCGGCGCCGCGGGTGGCGCTTTCCAGCTCCGGCTCGCTGTCGTCGATCATCGCCGCCCATTGGGCGGCCATGTCGTCGCCGCCGGCGACGCCCTGCTCCTCGAGCGCAGCGCCCCAGGCAGCGGCCAGATCCTCTTCCTCGCCGTCACCTTCCATCTGCTCGGCCAGGGCTTCGCCCCATGCCTCGTCGAGATTGCCGAGATCGTCGTCGTCAGCCATCGGATGACCTTACTGGACCAGGATTTCCTTGAAGAGAACGCCTTCGACGCGCGCCGGATAGACCGCCGTGTTGATGCGTCGCAACAACTCTTCCTTGAGTCGGAACAAACCGGAAGACCCTTCGAGATCCGCCGGCCGCAGCTCGCGCAGATAGACCTGGAAGGCATCCAGGATGCGCGGCAGATAGGGCTCGATCCGCTGCACCATTTCGCGGTTCGTCACCTCCAGCGAGATGCGCACGCGCAGATAGGTGGCCCGGCCCTCGCTCGACAGGTTGACGGTCATCTCCGGCAGATCGAAGAACACCGCGGGCCGCTGCTCGGACACCGGCCGCTGCGCGCCTCCCGAGACCGCAGCCTCCTCCCCGCCGCCAGAGAGCAGAAAGTAGTAGACCCCGCCGCCGATGGCCGCCAGCAGGACGAGACCCGCGAGACCGAAGATCAGCAGTTTCTTCCTGGACCGGCCGGCCCCGTCTTCCGGGGTGCCGGTTTCGGCTGCATCCGCATCCGCCGTCATTGTGACTCAACCTCGCTGCGCTGCCCTCCCGCGCGTGGAGTTAATTTCTAAAGTCACAATGGTTAACGAGTGGTTACCGAACCGTTAACGCCTCGCAAAATGCGGCAATTTTTGCCGGGCGGTAACCATTGGCCGGAACGAAGCTGCCTCCCACCCTGCCGCCCCGAACCAAAAAGCCCAATGAAATCAGAGGTACGAAAACTGGCACGATGTCTGCAACAAGGTTAACGGGTATCCACTCTGGGGAGGGTGGATGCTCGCTGGGGAGCATAGGAACGGTACGCCATGGAGAATTCTCTGCTGATCGGGCTGTCACGCCAGACAGCCCTTCGCAACCAGTTGAACGTGGTGGCCAACAATCTGGCCAACATGAACACGACGGGCTTCAAGTCCCAGCGGCTGCACTTCGAGGAATATCTGATGCCCGTCGCGGAGGCCACGGCTTTCCAGCGCGGCGACCGGACGTATTCCTATGTCCTCGACTATGCAGCCTCCTCCGATTTCGGAGCCGGCGCCATCTCGCTGACGCAGAACGCCTTCGACGTGGCGATCGAGGGCGAAGGCTTCTTCGTCATCGGCGGCCCCGAAGGCGAGCGCTTCACCCGCAGCGGCGCCTTCCACCTCGATGCGACCGGGCAGATGGTGACGGCCGACGGCCGGCCTGTCCTGGGCGAGGGCGGCCCCTTCGTCTTCACGGCCGAAGACGGCGACGTGACCATCGCCGAGGACGGCACGGTTTCCACCGAACTCGGCGTCAAGGGCCGGCTGCGCGTCGTCACCTTCGAGGATCCGCAGGCCCTGGAACGCATCGGCGACAACCTGTTCGCCGGCGAGGCGCCGCAGGCCGCCGAGCGCATCCGCGTCCTGCAGGGCGCCGTCGAGAAATCCAACGTCTCCGGCGTCGTCGAAATGACCCGGATGATCGAGATCACCCGCAACTACACGACCGTGTCGAAGATGCTGTCTGACGGCGACGACTTGCTGCGCAAGGCAATCGAGCGCCTCGGCTCCGTCCAGGCCTGAGCGAAGCGGAAGAAGGAACAGTCACCATGAAGGCACTTCACATCGCCGCGACCGGCATGCGCGCCCAGGAACTGAACGTCGAGGTCATCTCGAACAACGTCGCCAACATGCGCACCACCGGCTACAAGCGCCAGCGCGCCGACTTCCAGGACCTGCTCTACCAGAACCTGCGCCGCATGGGCACCAACTCCTCGGCCACCGGCACGATCGTGCCGACCGGCGTGCAGATCGGCTCGGGCGTCAAGACCGCCTCGACCGCCCGCATCATGAGCCAGGGCAACCTGAGCCAGACCAACAAGGAACTGGATGTCGCCGTGCGCGGCGAAGGCTTCTTCCAGATCCAGATGCCGGACGGCGGCACCGCCTATACCCGCGACGGCTCCTTCGAGCGCGACCCGAACGGCCAGATCGTCACCATCGACGGCTATGCGGTGCTGCCGGGCATCGTCATTCCCGAAGACGCCCGCGACATCACCATCTCCACCGACGGCCAGGTGCAGGTGCTCGACGCCAACAACGCCGTGCAGGTGCTCGGCCAGATCCAGATCGCCCGCTTCATCAACAAGTCGGGCCTGGAAGCGATCGGCGACAACCTGTTCCTGGAGACCGAGTCGAGCGGCGCCGCCATCGTCGCCAACCCGGGCGATCCCGGCTTCGGCGACGTGCTGCAGAAGCATCTCGAAATGGCCAATGTGGAAGCCGTCAGCGAGATCTCCGATCTCATCGCCGCCCAGCGCGCCTACGAGATGAACTCGCGCATCATCAAGGCGGCCGACGAAATGTCCGCCACCACCTCGAACCTGCGCTGATGCGCCGGCTGACCGGAAGGCCCCTCGCGATGTTCGCCAAGCTCCTCCTCGCCGCCGCTCTTGCCCTGGCCTCGGCCCTGCCGGCCGCTGCCGGTGCTCTGCGCTCGGAAGTCGCCGTCACCGGCCCGATCGTCACCATCGGCGACTTCTATCCCCATGCCGGCGCCCTCGCCGCGACGCCGCTGTTCCGGGCGCCCGATCCGGGCACCCGTGGCACGGTGCGGGCGAGCCTGGTGGCCGAGCGTGCCCGCACGGCGGGCTTTGCCCTCGCCGGCACCGACGGCCTGTTCGAGGTCGTCGTCGAGCGCCTCGCCCTGACCATCGGCGAGGCCGAGGTCGCCGAGGCCGTGCGGAACGAACTGCTCGCCCGCGAGCCCGAACTCGATGCCGACACGCTGGAAGTGGCCGTGTCGGGGCTGCGTGCCCCGCTCCTGGCCGACGCCGGCCGGATCGAGCCGATCACCGTCTCGGAACTGGCCTGGGACCGCCACTCCGGCCGCCTCGCCGCGACCTTGCGCGTGCGCGCCGTCGATGGTCCCGTCACCCTCCGCCTGACCGGCCTTGCCCGGGAAATGGTCGAAGTCTATGTCGCCGCCCGGCCGATCGATCGCGGCACGGTCATCACCGCCGCCGATATCGAGCCGCAGCGCGTCGCCCGCAACCGCCTCACCGCCCGCCAGATCACCGACCCGTCGCAGGTGATCGGCCAGGCGGCACGCCAGGCGCTCCAGGTCGGCCGGCCGCTGCGCGCCGCCGATGTCGAGCCGCCCCTCCTGGTGCGGCGCGGCGCCAAGGTGACGCTGGTCTACCACACCGGCGGCATGACGCTGACCACCATCGGCCAGGCCATGGCGAACGGCGCCGCCGGCGACTTGATCGACGTCCTCAACCTGCAGTCCCGCCGCACCGTGACCGGGATCGTCCGCTCCCGCGACCAGATCGAGGTCAGTGTCGCGCGGCAGCACCTTGCACAGCTCCAGGAGACGAACTGATGGCTCCGCGCATGTCCCTCTTGAAGCCGGCCCTGACCCTGTCGCTGGCTCTTGCCACCGCCGCCTGCGGCACTGCCGACAAGCTCTCGCAGGTCGGCCAGACCCCGGCGCTCTCCGCCATCCAGGATCCGACGACCACCGCCGGCTACCGGCCGGTGCAGATGCCGATGCCGGCTCCCCAGTCGGTCCACTACAATTCCAATTCGCTCTGGCGGTCCGGCGCCCGCGCCTTCTTCAAGGACCAGCGCGCCGCCCGGATCGGCGACATTCTCACCGTGCTGGTGACGATTTCCGACAAGGCGGAGTTCGACAACAAGACCCAGCGCAGCCGCACCGGCTCCTCCTCCTCCGGCACCGGCGGTGCCGTGGGCGCGGCGATCAACACCTTCCTGCTGCCCGGCGGCTCGAGCTCGGACAACCTGGCCTCGGCCCAGGGCGCCTCGACCTTCCAGGGCAGCGGCAAGGTCGACCGCGAGGAGAAGCTGCGCACGCGGGTCGCCGCCGTCGTCACCCAGATCCTGCCCAACGGCAACATGGTGATCGAAGGCCGCCAGGAAGTGCGGGTAAATTTCGAGGTGCGCGAGTTGATCGTCGCCGGCGTGGTGCGGCCCGAGGACATCGCGGCCAACAATACGATCGAAAGCGAGAAGATCGCCGAGGCCCGCATCGGCTATGGCGGCCGCGGTCAGATCACCGACGTCCAGCAGCCGCGCTACGGCGCCCAGGTGCTCGATATCGTCCTGCCGTTCTGATCCTGCCTCTTCGGTTCGCGGCGCGGCTCCCCAAAGAGCGCCGCGAACCCCTCCCCTCCCCAAGCCGCTCCACGCTCCCCAGGCACCGGACGGCAGGCGGGCACGGGATCCCCCCGCTCCCCAGCGGACCCGTGCCCGCCGCACCTTGTCCCTTCCCGCCAACACAGGAGGATGCCGCAAGAAAGAGCCGGCCGACCGATCAGGCCGCGTGTTCGCGTCCGCCCGGGTCGAGCGGATGCCGTCCCGCCCGCAGGCACGGCATCATCACGCCGCCCTCCTCGCCCTCTCCGCCGCGCTTGGTCGTGAACACCGGCGCCAGCACCATGGAGCGGAACGCGGTGAACAGGCGGGCATCCAGCTTGCCTTTCATCTCGCCCATGATCGCCAGGGCCTGACGCGGCGACATCGCCGCCTTGTAGGCCCGCTCCTCGGTCAGCGCACTGTAGATATCCGCAAGGGTGACGATGCGCGTCAGCGGGCGGATGCAACTTGCGCCGAGCCCGTTGGGATAGCCGGTGCCGTCGAGAAACTCGTGGTGATCTCGCACTGCGTGGATCACCTCCATATCGTCGCGCCCGCTCCGCTGCAGCGCGAAGGCGCCGCGTGCCGGATGGGTGTTGATCACCCGTCGCTCGGCATCGCTCAGCGGCCCGTCCTTCTCCAGCACCGAGATCGGGATGAACAGCTTGCCGACGTCATGCAGCAGACACGCTTCTGCGATCAGCACGATATCGCTCTCATGCAGTCCGAGATGCTGGCCGAAGGCGCTGCCATTGCCGGCGACGCTGAGCATGTGGCGACAGGTGCGGCTGTGGTGGAACTGGACGGCATCCAGCCAGCCGCCGAGCCCGTCGCGCCGCGTCGCCTCGCAGATCGCCCGCGCCGTGGCGCCGATCACTTCCGGCGGCAGCGGCCGGTCGGCCCGCATGGCCCTGCCGAGTTCGCGATGCAGCCTCTCGCCGCACTCGATCGCCTTGGCGATATAGGGCGAGCGTCCGGCAAGATGGGTCGACAGATTGCGCCAGAGGATGGCCTTGACCACTGCCCGGATGTCGTCGGGCGTGCGGAAGCTCGGCAGCACCCGCTCGATGCCCAGCGCCTCGGCCTGGACCTGACAGGCCCGGTCGCTGCCCGTCGCAACGAAAATCGTGTCGTTCTTGCGCCGGTCTTCGCCGATCAGCCCGGCAAGGCGTGCAATGTCGGCGGACCGGCGCAAGCTGCAGTGAAGAACGATCACCCGCGCCGACGCAACGTTCTCGACAGTAAGCGATTCACGCGAGACGCGCTCGACCTTGAGAGCCATGGCGAGCGCATTTCCGAAAGCGGGAAAGGGCTTTTCCTGATCCATAACCAGAAGGACGTCGAGCATGGGACACCGAGGATCTGTAGCGCGAGGATGAATTTCCTCTACGTCATCGATACTCGACGCCGCTTGTCGAAGTCTTAATCAAGACGGATAGAAACTATTAACAGGGCATGAAACCGGACCATGCCGGGCGGATAACCGGGCCGCCGCCCATACGAAAAAGGCCCGGACGGATCCGGGCCTGAAAGGTTGTCTGTGCCGGCCGAGAACCGGTCAGTCGTCGCGATACACCTTCTCGCGGCGCTCGTGCGCTTCCTGCGCCTCCAGCGACAGGGTGGCGATCGGGCGGGCCTCCAACCGCTTGATGGAGATCGGCTCCCCCGTCTCGACACAATAGCCGTAGGACCCGTCGGCGATCCGCTCCAGGGCCGCGTCGATCTTGGCGATCAGCTTGCGCTGACGGTCACGGGCCCTCAGTTCGATCGATCGGTCGGTCTCGGAAGACGCCCGGTCGGCGATGTCAGGATGGTTCTGGCTTTCCTCCTGGAGGTTTGCGAGCGTTTCGCGGCTTTCCTTGAGGAGCTCTTCCTTCCACCGCAAAAGCTTGTTCCGGAAATACTCGCGCTGACGCTCGTTCATGAAAGTCTCGTCCTCGCTGGGACGATACTCGGCATCCAGCTCAACCGTCATGTCCTACTCCGGCTCCCGTTAGGCCGCGCGGAATATAGCGATCCTGCGACCGATGGACAATGTCGCCGACGTCGAAAATAGCGCCAAATTTCCGTGAAGCATTTCATGGACTTAAGCCGGCTGCCCGCGGTTTTGGCAGAACTCCGGCCTGTTCCGGCGGCACCGCCCGCGGTTTACGTGCCGTAGAGTCCGAGCTTCGCCAGCTCCACTTTCGCGCGAAGCTCGATCTCGTCGACCACCTTCTCCAGCGCCGGATTGCCGCTGTCGATCCGCCGTTCCAGCAACATGGCCAGCCGGGTGAGTCGCTCCGGGGAGATGCGCCCGGCGAGCAGGTCGACCTTGATCTCCTCCAGCATGTCCAGCATGTCGTGGCCGCGCGCCATCGCCCGGCGCCGGCCGGTCAACGGATCGTCCACCTCCTGGAGCGCGAGCAGCGCATCGATGCCGGCAATGCCGCCGGCCGAACCGGCGGAGGCGGCACTTTCCGACCGCCCCGAACTGCCGAGGTCGAACTGGCTGCCGGACCCGTCGGTGCGCTTCTTCTGGTTGCGTCCGGCGATGCCCGTCAGGGGCGTGTAGCCTGAGATTCTCATCATCGAAAACCGGATCCCGCTGGAGGCAACTTCGACACTACACAATTTTCCGAGTTGGTAAACGAAGCGTTAACGACCCGGCAATTCCTGCCGAGCGACAGGTCGCATCCGTGGACGGAGTTTGGCCGAGCCCCCTGCCGTTTTCAACATTTAGCTTTTAAAACAATTGATTAGAGAATTTCAGTCGCCACACCGAATTCTGGCACGCTGCTCGCATAACGGAACGCGGACACACCATCGTCGTCGCCCGTTGCGCAATCGAGTCAAACCAGAATGACCCTGATCGGCCTCTTCTCCCGCCTCACTGCCATTCTGCAGGTTCTCTGCATGGCGTGGACGCTCGCCCTCGTGGTGATGCTGGCGGGGCCCGCCAGCGCCGCCTCGCGGATCAAGGACATCGCCGACTTCGAAGGCATCCGCGACAACCAGTTGATCGGCTACGGTCTCGTGGTCGGCCTGCGCGGCACCGGCGACAGCCTGCGCAATGCCCCGTTCACCCGCCAGAGCCTGGAAGCCATGCTGGAGCGCCTCGGCGTCAACACCCGCGGCTTCAACCTCAACACCCAGAACGTGGCCGCGGTGATGGTCACCGCCAACCTGCCGGCCTTCGCCACCCAGGGCACCCGCATCGACGTCTCGGTCAGCGCCCTCGGCGACGCCGACAGCCTGCAGGGCGGCACGTTGCTGGTGACGCCGCTGCTGGGCGCCGACGGCGAGGTCTACGCCATCGCGCAAGGGCCGCTGGCCATCGGCGGCTTCGCTGCCCAGGGCGACGCCGCCTCCATCGTTCGCGGCGTGCCGACCTCCGGCCGCATCGCCAACGGCGCGCTGGTGGAGCGCGAGATCGACTTCAAGCTGGCCTCCCTCACCAGCCTGCGGCTCGCCCTGCGCAATCCGGACCTGACCACCGCCCGGCGCATGGCGCTCGCCGTCAACGAGTTGATCGGCCTGCCGACCGCCGAGCCGCTCGACCCGGCGACCGTCCGCATCGACCTGCCGCGCCAGTTCAACGGCAATATCGTCGACCTGCTGACCGATATCGAGCAACTGGTCATCCAGCCCGACCTGCCGGCCCGCATCGTCATCGACGAGAATTCCGGCATCATCGTCATGGGGCAGAACGTCAAGGTCTCGACGGTGGCCATCGCCCAGGGCAACCTGACCATCACCGTCGCCGAAAGCCCGACAGTGGTGCAGCCCCTGCCCTTCGCCAACGGCGAGACTGCGGTCGAACCGCGGACGGACATCCTCGTCGACGATGCCAGCGACAACAAGCTCGCCGTCGTCCGCGAATCCGTGACGCTGCAGCAGCTCGTCGACGGTCTCAACGCCCTTGGCATCGGCCCCCGCGACATGATCTCCATCCTCCAGGCGATCAAGGCGGCAGGGGCACTGCAGGCCGAAATCGAGGTGATGTGATGAGCCTGCCCGGCATCGACACCGTCCTCGCCTCGGCCCAGGGCCGCTTCGCGTCGCGCACCTCCACGCCCGACCCGGCAAATTCTGCCGCCGTGATGCGCGAGAATGCCGAGCAGTTCGAGGCGGTCTTTCTCAACACGATGTTCCAGACGATGTTCGCCGGCCTGGAGGAAGGTGGCGCCTGGGGCAACGAGACCGGCTCCGAGGCCTGGAGCGGGATGCTGGTCGAACAATACGCCAACACCATCGCAAAGGCCGGCGGCATCGGCATCGCCGACGCGGTCCAGCGTGAACTTCTTGCCCTTCAGGAGATGGCCGGACAATGAGCCTCGACACCAAGCAACTCGCCGAGATTGCCCCCGAATTCTTTTCCGGCGCCATTGCCGATCCCCAGGCCGCCGAGGCAACCTGCATCCGCCTGGAGGCCGCCATGGGCGACCTGCTGGCCGTGATCGAGCGGGAGACGGAACTGGTCCGCCTCGGCAAGCTGGACGCGGCCGGCGACCTGCAGCCGGAAAAGGCCAAGCTGGTCAGCATCTACATGCGCGGCATGACCTTCGTGCGCGACCAGACCGTCGCGCTCGGCAATCTCGCGCCCGAAGCCGTCGACCGGCTGAAGCGCCGCCATGCCGAGTTCCAGCCGGTGCTGCGCATCAACCTGGCGGTGCTGGCGACCGCTCGCGAGGTTGCCGACACCCTGCTGCGCAAGGTGGCGGAGAGCGCCGCCAGCACCCGCGGACCGTCAACCTACGGCCCGGGAGGCAGCGCCCCGCGCGCCCCCGCTCTCGCCGACGGCATCGCCGTCAACCGCGCGCTGTAGGGCCGTTTCCGGGCCGGGCCAAGCGACTCACCGCAAAAGAGACAGGTCTCGACGCCGCCCGCCTCCCAAGGCCGGGCGGCATTGCCGTTGCGTCCTCTGCGCTTCCCCGGTTAACCACACTGGAACGAATCGGGATCAGATCGGTTCAGCCGCAAATCCTAACGATTTCATTAAGAGTGGATTCACAGTTTTCCGATAAGCTTCTTGCCATATTCTGCAAGTCGTTCTCCCTGAGCACGACGAGCGAAGTTGCATATCGGAAGACCCGCGAAGGGTTAACGAGCGAAAGACGTGATGGTCGAAAAGCAACAGTGATCCCGGGCGCGTGGCCTTCACGGGTCTGTCCGGTGAAGGAGTAAGGCAATGGA
The DNA here is from genome assembly GCF_900185735.1 of Stappia sp. P2PMeth1. Taxonomy (NCBI): domain Bacteria; kingdom Pseudomonadati; phylum Pseudomonadota; class Alphaproteobacteria; order Hyphomicrobiales; family Stappiaceae; genus Stappia; species Stappia sp. P2PMeth1. Next base: position 17,280 of record NZ_FYAW01000025.1, read on the forward strand.
AGCAACACCGATCAGGACCGCGGCCTATACGCCGCAGCCGGCAACTCCCAGACCGACCGAGGCCGGATCGCCTCCGGCTGCGACCACGGACCTGCCTCCCGAGAAGTCCGTCCAGCCGACCAGCGAGACGACAGCCCCGCGCCCTGCTGCCGAGAACGATTTCGCCAAGGCCGAGAGCAACATCAAGCGCGAGGAATATCGCGACAAGATCACCGCCTCCATCGTCTTCCGCGCCGTCGACATGGACACCGGCGAGGTGGTGCAGCAGATCCCGGAGGAATCCCTCCTGCGGTTGCGCCGCGCCTTTGCCGAGACCACCCAGAAGGACATGACCGGCCTCGCGTTCAGCCGCAGCCTCTGATCGCGGACGGGGTGCCGTTGGCGCGTCCCGTCCACATTGCGATCATCGGGGCCCTTGCCGGGGACATGGGCCATGGTCGGGCCGCTCCGCCCCACCCGATTCCGAATCGGCTATAGTCCGGGCTCCGTTCACCCTCGACCCGGACCCTGCGGATGCCGCCCTCTCCCCAGAGCCACCTGGACCAGATGCGCAAGGCGCTGCTGCTGCAGCGCGACGGCAAGCCCGCGCGCGCCCGCCCGATCTACGAGAAGATTCTCAAACAGGACCCGACCAACGTCGAGGCGACCAACCTCCTCGGCCTGTGCTTCCTGGAACAGGGCTATCCGAAGCGGGCCGCGGCGCTTCTGGAACGCGCGGTGGCTCTCGCCCCTGCGGAGCCGCGCTACCGGGTCAACCTGCTCGACTGCCTGGAACGGCTTGGCGACACCGCGCGCCTGCTGGCCCTGGCCGAACAGACGCAGGCCGGCGGGGCGACCGATCCCGACCTGCTCCATCGCCGGGCCCAGGTGTTGCGCAATGCCGGCCGCCTGCCGGAAGCGCTGGCCGCCTATGATGCGGCCCTGCGGGCAGCGCCCGAGCGCATCGATATGCTGGTGGAGTTCGGCCAGACGCTGATCCTCGCCGCCCGGCATGAAGACGCCGTGCGTGTCTTCCAGTTTGTCCTGTCCTCGGATCCCGCCCACCGCATCGCGCTGCTCAGCCTTGCGGACGCGCTGAACCAGGTGCATCGCGCCGGCGAGGCCCTCGCCCTGCTCCAGGAGCGCGCCGAAGCCTTCGATGCCGAGACGGATGCCACCTACAGGCTGAGCCTTGCCAATGCCTTCTGGGGCATCGGCGCCTATGCCCAGGCACTGGTGGAAACGGACCTTGCGCTCGCCCTCGGCGGCGTCGCCGGCAGCGATGCCCGTCTGTTGCGCGGCAAGACGCTCTACCATCTCGGCCGCTTTGGCGAGGCCGTCGAGGAGTTGGAGCGGGCGCTGGCCATCGACCCCGCCCGCCACGAGACGGCGATGACGCTCGGCCTCGCCTGCCTCGCCAGCGGCGATCTCGCGCGCGGCTGGAAGCTTGCCGAGCGCCGCGTCGAAGCCAACCTCAAGGGGCTGATCCAGCGCCGCTTCTCGCGCCCGACCTGGCAGGGCGAGCCGCTTGCCGGCAAGACCCTGATGATCTGGGACGACCAGGGCATCGGCGACGTGCTGCGCTCCGCCTCGATGTTCGAGGAGTTGGCCGCGCAGGCCGGGAGGCTGATCGTCGAGTGCCACCCCAAACTAGTGCCGCTGCTGGCCCGCAATTTCCCGCAAGTGGAGATACGCCCGCGCAGCAACGAGGGGCTGAACGCCTTTGCGCGGCCGCGTGAGGATTTCGACGTTCAATGCGCCTTTGGCGGGCTGCCCGCCCTGCTGCGGCCGGACATCGCCGCCTTTCCCGGCACGCGCGCGGCGCTCGCCGCCGATCCGGACCGCGTCGCCGCCCTGCGCGAGCGGCCACCGCTCGGCGGGCCGCGGCCGAAAGTCGGCCTGTCCTGGACCAGCGCCAACCGCGTCGGCCAGCGCGGGCGCTCCTACCTGGAGCTTGCCGACCTGCTGCCGCTGCTCGGCGCCGACGGCGTCGACTTCGTGCTGCTCGACTATACCGACCGCAGCGCCGAGATCGCGGCACTGTCGGAGCGCGCCTCGTTCACCCTGCATCGCTGGGACGATCTCGACCTCTTCGACGATCTGGAAACCGTGGCGGCGCTGACCTCCTGCATGGACCTCGTCATCTCGGCCAATACGTCGGTCGCCGACATGTCGGGCGCGCTCGGCGTGCCGACCTGGCGCTTCGGCCCGGTGACCGGCACGATCCTGCTCGGTCAGGACAACCCGCCCTGGGCCCCGGCGACGCGCTACCTGCGGCTCGACCCGGAACGGCCGGCGGCCGACATCGTGCCCCGGCTGGCGGCGGATCTGCAGGCCTGGCTGGCGGAGCGCAAGTAGCGCGACGCCCCGACGGGCGTCACATCTGGATCGGATGGATCTCGAGATTGCGCTCAAGCCGCTCGAGCATCAGTTCCGCAACGGCGATGTCGTCGCGCTCGTCGATTTCCACGACTTCCTCGTCGCTGGTCTCCCAGAAGCCGATACGTCCCGTCAGCCGGCATCCGGTCCGCTCGAAACTGTCCGTGCGGAACAGGTAGAAGTTGCCGGTCTCGCGATAATAGCGGTCCTCGGCCGGGATCTGCTGGCGCATCAGCCGGTTGTGCGGATCGTAAAGCGGCTGCGGCTCGGGCAGGTTGCGCCAGATGTAGTTGCGGATGAGCCTGGCGGAGAAGAGCGAGTCGTAGCCCCCGTCCGTGAAATGCCGGAAGGCATCGGCCAGCGTGTCCCTGCGCCGCACCGGCGAAGTGACCTGCGGGAACAGGATCGCATCCGGCTTGTCCGCCCGGCACATATGCTGGATCGCATGGCGCAGCGAGGCCTCCGCCGGCGAGGTGTCGGTCGCGAATTCGTCCGGCCGCAGCACCGGCACGCGCGCCCCGTAAGCCCTTGCCGTCTCCGCGATTTCCTCGCTGTCGGTCGAGACGACGACGTCGCGCACGAAGCCTGCGGCCTGCGCCGCCTCGATGGTCCAGGCAATCAACGGCTTGCCGAAGACCGGCACGACATTCTTGCGCGGGATCCCTTTCGAACCGCCACGCGCCAGCACGATCGCATCACAGATCATCATGTCTTTTCCGCAAAAACCGTCACGAAGGAGCCCCAGAAGGCGGGCGACACGCCCGTTCCCGGGTCCTGCATCCGCTCGAAGGCCTCAAGGGTGGCAAAGCGCGTGCCGAAGAACGGATACTCCACCGAGGCGATGCGGAAGCCGCTGTCCCGCAGCAGTCGCATCAGCGAGTCGTCGGTGAAGAGGCTGACATGCGTCGGATCGTGGAGCAAGCGGTAGCGCTCGCCGAAAAGGCGCGCCGCGGCGCTGGCGAAATTGGGCGTGCCGACCACGAAAAGCCCGCCCGTGCGCAGCGCCTCGGCCACCAGCCGGACGAAGGCAACCGGCTCGTCGACATGCTCGATGACATGATGGGCGACGATCACATCGCAGGACGCAGGCTGGAAACGGCCGGGCTCCAGCACGCCGCGAAGGGTAGCGGCGCCGCTGCGCTGCGCCGCCATCTCCACCGCCTTTGCGGACGGATCGAGGCCGATCCGCTCGTGGCGTGGGTCGATCTGCTCGAGCAACTCGCCGAGACCGCAGCCGATATCGACCACCCGGCCGGGGGTCCGCGCATTCACCGCCTCGGCGATATAGGCAAGGTCGGCCTTGCGCATCTCCCGCTCGGCGGCGATGTCGCGCAGACGGCCGTCCGGATCGCGCTTGTCGTCCCAGTACTCGTCCGCCGACACCCGCGCCGGGTAGCGCACGAAGTAGTCGTCCGATCCGTAGAGTGCCAGGCAGCGGTCGATGATCGAACTCACGCAAACCCCTCCACCCGCGCCGCCAGCCAGCCGGCGAGATCATCATGGTGGGTCCTGAGCACCTGCCGCTCGCGGGCACGCACCTCCGCAAGGCGCCGGACGCTTGCGGCGGGATCGGCAAGATCGCGCGCCACATCGGCGAAAAGAGGCGCGAGATCGCTGTCCGCGGTCCAGGCATGACAGCGGTCTGCAAGCCCGAGCGCGCCGAACTGGCCGGCGATCTTGTGGTGTGTGGAGAGGCCGAAGACCGGCGTGCCGAAACCGATGGAGGCAAGGTTCGCATGATAGCGCATGGCGATGACGGCGGCGGCGCGACGATAGAGGTCGAAACTGGCCGACCAGCCGCCCTCCCCTTGCGCCAGTGCGGCAACGACGATGCGCTCGCGCCGCAACCTGTCGTCCAGCGCGGCGAGCACCGCGCCGATCGGCCCGAAATCGCTGTAGATATGGGGCACGAAGACACAGGTGAGCGTCTCGTCGGCGCCGAGCAACGTCTCTATCCCGGCGGCAATTCCGGCCGCGAAGCGGTCGGTCAGATCTTCGCCGCGGTCTCCGGCATAGCGCTTGTCCGGCATGTCGCCGGCAAGGTTGACGGCGACAAAGCGCTGCCCCTCCGGCAGGCCGGGATGGGCCCAGGGCGACGGCTCGGCGAACAGGCCGCCATCCGGGATCACCGGCATGGCATCGGCATAAGCGCTGCCCAGATGATCGCGGATCAGGTCGCTCGACCCGTCATTGCGCAGCGAGAACCGGCAATGATCGAAGCCGAGCATATCGTCGAGAAACGCCCGCGTCCGTGCCATCGCCACCGGACTGACGCCGCGCGTCGCGTCGACGCCGAGGCCATGGAACACGATCGGCCGCCGGATCGCGGCAAAGAGCTCGGGGCCCGCATCCAGATAGGTGCCGGAGGAGGTGGTCTCGCGCCAGAGCTGAAACAGGCTGAACCCGCCGATGACAACCAGATCCGCGCTGTTTGCCTCGTCCACGAACGCCCCGTCAAACGCGCGCCGGCGCCAGTGGATGAAGTCCCGCACCTCGATGGGGCGATGGTTCAGAGGAACCGGAAGATCGGCGGCGCGCGTCCGGTATTCGCCGTCATGCATGGCATTGTCGCCGAGATTGCCGACGAAGGAGGCCAGGTGCAGGACGGAGAGCGGGCGCATGCGGGCGGGGATCACGGAGCGGGGGTCACGATGGGACGGTCACAGCGCGGCCAGCGTATCCTTGCGCCGCAGCTTCTCCATCACGGGGCGCTCGCGGGCGTAGATATCGATGACGCCGTCGCCGCGAACCTTCTCGGCCAAGCGAATGCCGGCAATCATCTCCTTCATCTGCGCCACGTCGATGGAGGCCGACTGGTCGGAGCCCCACATGGTGCGGTCGAGAGTGAAGTGGCGCTCCACCGACACCGCGCCGAAGGCGATCGACAGGATGCTCGGCAGGATGCCCTCCTCATGTCCGGAATAGCCGATCTTGAGATGGGGAAAGCGCTCGCGCAGGGTGGAGATGCCGGCGAGATTGATCTCCTCGGGAAGCGCCGGATAGGTCGAGGTGCAGTGATAGAGGCAGGAGATCTGGCCGCCGGCCTCCTCGATGACTTCGACCGCCGCCTCGACCATCTTCAGATTGCACATGCCGGTGGAGATCAGCAGCGGCACCCCGCTGCGGGCGGCATGGACAAGCAGTTCCCGGTCGGTCACCGACGCCGACGCGATCTTCAGATAGGGAACGTCCAGCGCCACGAGAAAGTCGACCGCCGCCTCGTCCCAGGGCGAGGCATACCAGACGATCCCCAGGTCGGCGCAGAGCGCGGCAATCCGCTCATACTCAGCCCGGCCGAATTCGAGCCCCCGCTTCAGGTCGCCATTGGTCTCGCCCAAGGGCGACTTGCGCGGCCGCGACAGTTCCTCGGCGGAGTAGACGACATCGACGGTGCGCTTCTGAAACTTGACCGCATCGCAGCCGACACGGTGCGCGGCGCGGATCATCTCCAGCGCCAGGTCGATACTGCCATTGTGATTGATGCCGATCTCGGCGACCACCGTGCACTTGTCAAATGTGAAGAGGCTCATCTCGCGATCTTTTCGGGCTCGCGGCAAACGCGGGTTCCGATCAGGCCGGTCCGGCGCGTTCGCGGGTTTCACTGTCCTTACCCCCGCCAGGCGGCAGTTTCTTAACCGCTGCGAGGCAGCGGACGGCACCGGATCCTCGGCGGTGGCTGTTCGAGCACCTTCGCAGTATCTCCGTTTCGGGATGATTCGGCGAGCAGTTTTAAGCTCCTGCCGCAGGATGCGAGCCTCCGGCGGACCTGGTAACCGGCTGTTTACCCTAAGATACGTTAACCAATTGTTTTTACACTTGATTCCGGAACGACGGGGTACTTTCGCCTGGCAACGAGGATGCGTTGCTCGACCTGTTACCAGAAAGGTACACCAATGAGCGTTACTCTCTCCGCTGGCGTGCGCCAGAACCTTCTGTCGCTGCAGAAGACGGCCGACATGATGGCCCAGACCCAGAACCGTCTTGCCACCGGCAAGAAGGTCAACTCGGCCCTCGACAACCCGACCAACTTCTTCACCTCGCAGAATCTGAATTCGCGCGCCAACGAGCTGTCCAGCCTGCTCGACGGCATCTCCAACGCGACGAAGACCCTTGAAGCCGCCGACAACGGTATCAAGGCCATCACCAAGCTGGTGGAAAGCGCCCAGTCGACCGCCCGTCAGGCGCTGCAGGCTGGTTCCGCCGGCTCCGGCACCGTGGTGGAAAGCTCGTCCTCGATCTCGACCAACGGCCTGACGCCGGTTGCGGGCGAATCGATCCAGGACCAGGCCAAGCGCCAGACCCTGTCCAACCTCGGCTTCTCCAACGGCGACACGATCACCCTGCAGTCGACCGATACCAGGACCGGTGCGGTCTCCCAGATCGAAGTCACCGTCGGCACGACGCAGAAGGCGGACGGTTCGGGCGCGGTCTCGACCGTTCAGGACGTCCTCGACGTGATCAACGCCTCCGGCGTTGCCACCGCAGAGGTCACCGATGCCGGCAAGCTCAAGATTTCCGGTTCGGACACCGACACCCTGAGCCTGTCGATCGTCGACGTCGGCGGCGACGGCTCGACCGCGACCACCCAGCAGACCTCGCTGGCCGCCTCGCTCGGCTTCGGCACCAACACCTCGATCGATCTGTCCAGCCCGGCCGACGGCGACTACACGGATCCGGGCGAGACCCAGGTGACCTTCACCAATGGCGCCAGCGCCGGTGATGCCGACAGCTTCTCGATCACCACCCAGGCCAACCCGGCTGCGAACTCGACCACCCGCCAGAAGCTGGTGTCGCAGTTCAACGGCATCCTCGGTGAGATCGACAAGCTCGCGCAGGACACCTCCTTCAACGGCACCAACCTGATCAACTCGTCGACCTCGAAGCTCACCGTCTCCTTCAACGAGAAGCGCGACGCGGCCGGCAAGTCGGAGTTGACCATCCAGGGCAAGGACCTGACCTCCTCGGGTCTCAACCTGTCCAAGGTGTCGAGCCTCAGCGACACGGAAGCCAACCAGGCTCTCGACAAGCTGAGCAACGCCCTGACGACGCTGCGCGAGACGGCCTCGACCTTCGGCTCGAACCTCAACACGGTCACGATCCGCAAGGACTTCACCAAGGACCTGATCAACACCCTGCAGACGGGTGCCGACAACCTGGTGCTGGCCGACACCAACGAGGAAGGTGCCAACCTCCTCGCCCTGCAGACCCGCCAGTCGCTGTCCACCACGGCGCTGTCGCTGTCCTCGCAGGCCGACCAGGCCGTGCTGCGTCTCCTCTAAGACGCAGCTCGCCGAAAGGCGCAAAACGCTCTCGAAGGGCGGCGGGTCTCGACTCGCCGCCCTTTTTCGCGCCCCTTTCGATATGGTTAACAAACCATCTGTAATTGCATGCGAATTCGGATTTCGAGCCAGGTCTCGTTAACCTTAATTTAGCGTTTCCGGGTCAATTTGGCTGCGAGCCTCAGGACGAGGCCATGCGTAAATTTGGGCAGCCAGAAAGGATTTCCGAATGTCCGACATCACTCTCTCCGCCGGTGTGCGCCAGAACCTGCTGACGCTGCAGAGCACCGCCGACATGATGGCCACCACCCAGAACCGCCTTGCCACCGGCAAGAAGGTCAACTCGGCCCTCGACAACCCGACCAATTTCTTCACCTCGCAGTCGCTGTCGGCCCGCGCCAAGGACCTGACCAACCTGCTCGACGGTATCGGCAACGCGATCAAGACGATCGAGGCCGCCGACAACGGTATCACCGCCATCACCAAGCTGGTGCAGAGCGCCCAGTCGACCGCCCGCCAGGCGCTGCAGGATGGCTCCGCCGGCTCCGGCACCGTGGTGGAAAGCTCCTCCTCGATCTCGACCAACGGCCTGACCCCGATCTCGGGCGAATCGATCCAGGACCAGGCGCGCCGCCAGACCCTGTCCAACCTCGGCTTCTCCAACGGCGACACGATCACCCTGCAGACCACCAACACCACGAACGGTGCGGTGGCCCAGATCCAGATCGAGGTCGGCACGACGCAGAAGGTGGACGGTTCGGGCGTGGTGTCGACCGTTCAGGACGTCCTCGACGTGATCAACGCCTCCGGCGTTGCCACCGCAGAGGTCACCGATGCCGGCAAGTTCAAGATCACCGGTTCGGACGCCGAGACGATCAACCTGTCGATCGTCGACGTCGGCGGCGACGGCTCGACCGCGACCACCCAGCAGACCTCGCTGGCCGCCTCGCTCGGCTTCGGCACCAACACCTCGATCGATCTGTCCAGCCCGGCCGACGGTGACTATACGGATCCGGGCGAGACCCAGGTGACCTTCACCAATGGCGCCACCGCCGGTGATGCCGACAGCTTCTCGATCACCACCCAGGCCAATCCGGCGTCGAACTCGACCACCCGCCAGAAGCTGGTGTCGCAGTTCAACGGCATCCTCGGTGAGATCGACAAGCTCGCGCAGGACACCTCGTTCAACGGCATCAACCTGATCAACTCCTCGTCCGCGAAGCTCACCGTCGCCTTCAACGAGAAGCGCGATGCCGCCAGCAAGTCGGAGCTGATCATCCAGGGCGAGGATCTGACCTCCTCGGGCCTCAACCTCACCAAGACGACCAGCCTCAACGACACCGAGGCCAACAACGCCCTCGACGAGCTCTCCAAGGCGCTGATCACCCTGCGTGAGGCCGGATCCAAGTTCGGCTCCAGCCTGTCCACGGTGCAGATCCGCAAGGACTACACCAAGGCCTCGATCAACACCCTGCAGACCGGTGCCGACAACCTGGTGCTGGCCGACACCAACGAGGAAGGCGCCAACCTCCTCGCCCTGCAGACCCGCCAGCAGTTGTCCACCACGGCGCTGTCGCTGTCCTCGCAGGCCGACCAGGCCGTGCTGCGTCTCTTCTAAGAACGCAGCTCGCCGAAAGGCGCAAAACGCTCTCGAAGGGCGGCGGGTTTCGACCCGCCGCCCTTTCCTTTTGGGTTTCTTTCAAATTTCTAAAGCGCCGGTCGCGATTTGCGACATGGTTAACCTGTCGTTAGGAATTTCAGCTCAATTATTAACGCGTTCTCAGAATGAGATGCGCCCGGGACAAGGGCGGCGCGAAAGGATTTCCGAATGTCCGACATCACTCTCTCCGCCGGTGTACGCCAGAACCTGCTGACGCTGCAGAGCACCGCCGACATGATGGCCACCACCCAGAACCGCCTTGCCACCGGCAAGAAGGTCAACTCGGCCCTCGACAACCCGACCAATTTCTTCACCTCGCAGTCGCTGTCGGCCCGCGCCAAGGACCTGACCAACCTGCTCGACGGTATCGGCAACGCGATCAAGACGATCGAGGCCGCCGACAACGGTATCACCGCCATCACCAAGCTGGTGCAGAGCGCCCAGTCGACCGCCCGCCAGGCGCTGCAGGATGGCTCCGCCGGCTCCGGCACCGTGGTGGAAAGCTCCTCCTCGATCTCGACCAACGGCCTGACCCCGATCTCGGGCGAATCGATCCAGGACCAGGCGCGCCGCCAGACCCTGTCCAACCTCGGCTTCTCCAACGGCGACACGATCACCCTGCAGACCACCAACACCACGAATGGTGTGGTCTCCCAGATCCAGGTCACCGTCGGCACGACGCAGAAGGTGGACGGTTCGGGCGTGGTGTCGACCGTTCAGGACGTCCTCGACGTGATCAACGCCTCCGGCGTTGCCACCGCAGAGGTCACCGATGCCGGCAAGTTCAAGATCACCGGTTCGGACGCCGAGACGATCAACCTGTCGATCGTCGACGTCGGTGGCGACGGCTCGACCGCGACCACCCAGCAGACCTCGCTGGCCGCCTCGCTCGGCTTCGGCACCAACACCTCGATCGATCTGTCCAGCCCGGCCGACGGTGACTACACGGATCCGGGCGAGACCCAGGTGACCTTCACCAATGGCGCCACCGCCGGTGATGCCGACAGCTTCTCGATCACCACCCAGGCCAATCCGGCGTCGAACTCGACCACCCGCCAGAAGCTGGTGTCGCAGTTCAACGGCATCCTCAGCGAGATCGACAAGCTCGCGCAGGACACCTCGTTCAACGGCATCAACCTGATCAACTCCTCGTCTTCGAAGCTCACCGTCGCCTTCAACGAGAAGCGCGATGCCGCCAGCAAGTCGGAGCTGATCATCCAGGGTGAGAACCTCACCTCCTCGGGCCTCAACATCACCAAGACCGTCAGCCTCAACGACACTGAGGCGAACCAGGCTCTCGACGAGCTCTCCAAGGCGCTGATCACCCTGCGCGAGGCCGGATCCAAGTTCGGCTCCAGCCTGTCCACGGTGCAGATCCGCAAGGACTTCACCAAGGCCTCGATCAACACCCTGCAGACCGGCGCCGACAATCTGGTGCTGGCCGACACCAACGAGGAAGGTGCCAACCTCCTCGCCCTGCAGACCCGCCAGCAGTTGTCTACCACGGCGCTGTCGCTGTCCTCGCAGGCCGACCAGGCCGTGCTGCGTCTCTTCTAAGGTAAATACTAGGCAAACATTTCCTGGCGGCGGGATTCCCGCCGCCTTTTTTGCTTCAGGACACCTTAAAATCTTGCCTGAATCACTTCGTTGTGCGAGTATTCGAACATGGCACTGAAGATCGAACTGCGGCCAAGGGAAAGGTTTATCGTCGGGTCCACCGTGATCACGAACGGGGATCACCGGACGCATATCTTCATCGAGGGCAGCGAACCGATCCTTCGCGAGAAAGACATCTATACGGCGGAAACGGCAAACACCCCCGCCAAACGGATCTATCTTGCTGTGCAGCTCATGTATCTCAACCAGGATATCGAGCGACACAGGAAGGTCTATTTCGACCTGGTGAACGACTTCATTCAGGCGGCACCGAGCACCATCGGCCTGATCGACGCCGTCAACAATGAGATCTTAACCGGTTCTCTCTACGCTGCCTTGCGACGGGCGAAGGAACTGGTCGAGTACGAACGGGAACTGATCGCACATGCACAATCTGGCCACCGCAGCATATCAGCAGACGACGCAATCGACCGTGAGCCCGCGCGAACTGGAAGCCACGCTGCTTCTCAAGGCGGCAGCCAGGCTTCAGGCGGTCAAGGATGACTGGGGCACCGAGGGCGGCCCCGTCTCTCTGGACGAGGCGCTGTCCTACAACCGCCGTCTCTGGACGATCCTGGCGACCTCGGTGACGAGCAACGACAACCCGATGCCGCTGGAGATCAAACAGAATCTCGGTTCGCTCGGCGCCTTCATCCTCAAGCACACGCTCGATGTGATGACAAATCCGAGCCCGGAGCGGCTGACGACGCTGATCCAGATCAACCGGAACATCGCCCAGGGCCTGCGCGGCACCTGACCGGCGCCGCCTTTGCAAGATCCCTTCGAACGCCGGCCTTGGGCCGGCGTTTTTCGTACTGGGCAGGCGGGTGGCCGTATGGCCCGCATCGGACCAAGGCGCCGAGATGCTGACCCATCGCGCCTTGAAATTGCTCAGGCGCCGCACGGGCTTGACTAGAGCCAAGCACACCGACAGTTGGTATCAGACGTCAGGCCACGAGCAGAAACCCCGGCGAACCGTGTTCGCCGGGGTTTCTGCAGGTAGGTTGAAGCGACGCCCCAGAAAAGCGCCGCCGACCCGATCAGCCGGCGGTCCCGTTACAGGTACTTCGACAGCGACAGTTGCAGCATGATGCTGGTTGCCTGGTAGCTCACTTCCAGATTGGTCCGCAAGGTCAGGAGCTTGGCTGCCACCTCCTCCCGATTGACCCCTTCGATCCCGTCGACGATCAACTGGAGCGCGCCCTCTTCGACCCGGTGCCGCTCCTTGGCATCCGCCACCGTCCGCTGGACCGCCGCGAATTCCATATGGTTCTTGCGGATGCCCGACGCATCCGCGCCACTCGGCGTCAGCACCGCGTTGGAGCGATCGGCCATCGCCTGATAGAAGCGCTGGTTCTCGGGCTGGGACGGCGAGAAGTCGGAGGCGACAAAGGCCGCGAGAGCTTGCACCACCTGGCGATAGCCGTCTTCGTTGGCGCGGGCGCCGTACCCGACCGTCAGATTCTCGTCGATCGTCGCCTTCATGTCCGCCCGCGGACTGCCGGGGGAATTGTCGCCGACATACCAGGCGACCGTATCGGGCGTGCCGTCGCGCAGGGACGTTGCCGTCGCGAAGTCGCCCGCATTCGGAACCACCCGCGCCTGCGGCAGGTAGCCGGGCGGCACCGGAGACTTCGGCGCGGTGTCGAAGAACGCATCGGAGGCACGCATGGTCGAAGCCGCCTTGAGTTCCGTGCCGGCCAGCGTCTGCAACGCAGTGTCCAGCGCGGCCTTGAAGTTCTCCGCCGTGTCGGCGGGGGTCGCCCCGCGCTGGAAGGTGAACTCCGGGTCCTGGGATGCGCCCTGGACGCCGATCGTGATTTCCGTCTGTGTCCCATCGGGCAGATTGACGAAAACCCGGATACCCTCGCCGGGTTCCGGCTGTCCGGTGAAGTCGACCTCCAGCGACGCCGGCGGTCCCGCCGTCTGTGTGACGGAGGCATTGCTGAGGCCGGACGAGACGTTGTCGATCTTGAAACCGAACGGGTGGTCACCGTCCTCGGCAAAGGTCACCTGGCTGCCGACCACCGCAGTCGTGGTCCGCCCGTTGCCGAGCGCACCGAGATCCGCCTGATTGTACTCGCTGATCACCGTCTGCAAGCCGGCATAGTTGCCGTTGCCCGCGAGAATGAAGTCGAGACTCTGTACCGGCAGCGTGTCGGCCGTCTTGCCGGAGAACAGGTAGCGGCCGCCCACATCGGTGTTGAGATGCGCCATGAACTCGCGCAACGCGATCTCCGCCGACGTCTGGCTGGAGGTGCGGCCGTTGGAGAACAGCTCGAAATTGTTGCGATCTGTCGTGGCCTTGGCTTCGATGCGGATCGCCTCCAGGCGCCCGCTGGTCTTGTCGAGAGCATCCAGCCGCAAGCCGGCGATCTGGATGGTCTGCCGATAGACCCCGACGGACGAGAGCTGCTGGCGGATCGACAGGTTGAGCACCCGCTCGGATCCCAGCCCGCCATAGGTTTCCGCCTTGAGGCCGGTGCCGAGCTGGCGCTGCAGGTCATCCATCTGCGAGCGCAGGGCCGTCAGGTAACTGACCTGCCGAGGCAGCGTGAAGCTGTTGCTGTACGGATTGATCGCCATGGCTCTCGCTAGCTCCGCATCAGGATATCGAAGAGTTCTCTCACCACCTGCATCACCCGCGCATTGGCCGCATAGGCATTCTGCAGGGTGACGAGATGCGCCAGTTCCTGGTCGACATCGACCTTGGAACTGTCGTCAAGACGTGTCTTCAGGTTCTGGGTTACCACCTGCTGGCCGGCCAGAGCCGCTTTCGCCTGGGCGGAACGCCCGCTTTGATGCGAGACGCTGGCGGTGACGAAGTCGGCGATGGAGCCCTTGAAGACGGAGCTGCTGCCGCCGATCCGGGTGCCCGGCGAGAAGGCCGTCGACGTCCCCTTCAGCTTGTCGAGGATCGCCTGCGGCCGTGTCGCATCGCCGGTGGCGACCCCGGGCGCATACTCGACGAGCAGCGCCGGGTCGTTCAGGATCTCCTGCGACACACGGATGCGCGAGGCGAAGCCGGTGGTGTTGGGTCGCCCGTCCGCAATCCCCGTGAACGCGCTGCCATTGTCGTCGACGAAGAGCGAGAACGCATCGCCAAAGGCCGAGGAACTCCCGGCGGTTTCCAGGGCGCTGAGCCGCTCGATACGAACGCTTCCCGGTGCCGTGCTTTCCAGCCGAAGGGTCGAGCCGCCCGGAGCGGAGGCTGCGAAGGTGCCCGCACCGATCCGCGGATCGGCGTCGAGGGCCGCCTGGATATTGGCGGCGATGGTGGTGTAGTCGCCGCTGGAGAAATCGACAGCCAGGAAGATGTCGTTGGAATCGTTGGTTGCCGTCAGGGCCGGCGGGGTCGGACCATCGCTGCGATAGATGGTGACCGACTTGGTTCGCCCGGTGGCGAGATCCTTGTACTCGAAGCTGAGACTGTCGCCCGGCTGCAGGTTGGCAAGATCGACCTCGTAGCCGGTCTGAACGCCGGCATCGATATGAGGCGTTCCCTGCTGCTCGTGCGTGGAGAAGGCGCGGGCGACGGCTGCGGCGATCTCGTCGAGCTGGGTCTGGGCATGCACCAGCGCCTCGTCGCGCATGTTGATGAGGCCGGCAATCGACCCGCTGCGCAACGTCCGTGTCGAAAGCAGGTCGATCTGACTGCCCTCGGAATTCTCCAGGACCAGCGTTCCAACGCCCCGCAGGTCGCCATCCATCGAATAGAGCGCGTTGGAATTGACGCTGCCGCGGGCATCGAACTTCAGCTTCATCACGTCGACATCGTAGAGCAGCGTGCCGCCACCCATGTGGATGCGGACGCCGCCCTGTTCCGTCGGCTTGACCGTGATGTCGATATATCCCGCAAGTTCCTCCAGCATCGTGTCGCGCTTGTCCATCAAGCCGACGGGGGCAGACCCGTCCTGCGAGGAGGCGACGATCTGGCGGTCGAGCTGCTGAATGTCCGCTAGAAGCGCATTGACCCGGTCGACCTGGTCGGCGATCTGATACTCGACCTCCTGCCGCATCGACTGGATGTCGTTGGACATCGAGTTCAGCTTGCCCGCCAGTTGCTCCGCCATGCGCAGGACTTCGAGCCGGTTGGAATAGTCCTCCGGCCCCGAGACAAGGTTCGACATCGATGCCAGGAAGGCATTGTAGGAGTTCGACAGCGAGCCGGCATCGCCGATCGTCCCGAACAGGGTGTCGATCCGCGCCAGATATTGCTGCGAGACCGAGGCGTAGTTGTATTCCGCCAGCGAGGTGCGGTACTGGCTCTGGACCGCCACATCCAGGTATCGGCGCATGCTGTCGACATTGAGGCCGGTGATCCGGCCGTTGCCGTCATAGGCCGCCGAGGCGCTGATCGACTTGCGCGTGTAGCCGACAGTGTCGGCATTGGCGATGTTGCTCGCTGTCACATCGAGCTGGCGCTGGTTGTAGCCAAGCCCGATCAAAGCGGTATTGAGAGCGCTGCTCAGTCCCATGGCCTCACCCGGCGTTGGCCTCTCGGCGTCGCAAGGACCGGCTGGCGCAAAGACGCCAGCCGGCCGAATTCAGGCCCGCGTCAGCGGATCATGTTGATCGCTTCCTTCAGCATCTGGTCGCTGGAGCTGACGATGCGGGTATTGGCCGAATAGGCCTGCTGCGTGATGATCAGCTTGGAGAATTCGTCGGCGATGTCGGTATTGGACGCCTCCAGCCGCTTGCCGATGATCTTGCCGTTCGCCCCGGCGATCGGCTCGCCCGATTCCGGCGTCACCTCGAAGGCGCCGCCGCTGACGCGCTCCAGCCAGGCCTCGCCCGAGAACGTGACCAGCGAGATCTCGTAGAGTTCGCGGGTCCGGCCGTTGGAGTAGGAGGCGACCAGGCGGCCGGCTTCGGAAACCGTGACGCCGGTCAGGTCGCCGGCGGGATAGCCGTTCTGGATCAGCTTGGAGATCTTCGCGCTGCCGTTGCTGTCGGCGAACTGGGTCAGCGCATTGGTGCCGAAGCTGAGCGTGACATTGCCGACCGGCTGCCCGTCGACATTGAGGCCGGTCATCGTCATCGTATCGTTGGCCGGCAGCGTCATGCGGCCGTTGGCGCCGAACTGGGCATCGGAGACCTTGACCCACTTGTCATCGGTGCCGGTCGCCTGGGAATCCGCGAGATAGTAGAGCGACCAGGTGTCCGGCTGGGTGCCATCGTCCTCGAACGTCTTGGCCCAGCGCATCTGCACGTTCACCGGCGTGCCGTTGGCGTTGTAGACGGTGATGGCCTCGCCGGCGATCGAACTGTTGAGGAACGTGACCTCGTCATCGGCAGAAATGGAGTTGGCGCCGACCACATGGGTGGCGGGCGCGCCGTCCGGCGCCACGCCGGTGGAGGCCTTGGTCAGGGAGCTGTCGAGCGTATCCGATCCGCCGGCCAGCTTGGTGCTGGTCTGCGGCGTGGTCGGCAGGTTGCCCTCGTAGTTGATGCGGTCGGTCACCACCGCCGGGATCACCGAGGTATCGATGGTGATGATCGAGGGAACCGAACCGGAGACGTTCTTGGTCACCGGATCGATCGGCTGCCCCATCAGGTAGTAGCCGGCGCCGTTGACCAGGCGCCCCTCCTTGTCGACCTCGAAGTCGCCGCGGCGGGTGTAAAGGTCGTTGCCGGTGAAAATGGAGCGGCCGTCGACTTCGCCGGCCCGGCTCTGCACGACGAAATAGCCGCTGCCGTTGATGCCCATATAGGTGTCGACCTGGCTCTGCTGCAGGTCGCCCTGAATGCCGTTGGTCGCCCGCGACGTCGCCGAGACCGTGCCGGCCAACTGGTTGGGCTGCGCGCCCTTGCCGCCGCCGACCAGATCGGAGAACGACGTATCGAGCCGCTTGTATCCGACGGTCGCCGAGTTGGCGATGTTACCCGAGATGTTCTCCAGCGCACGAGCCTGCGCGGAAAGGCCGGACACGGCCGCGTTCAATGCACCAAAAACACCCATGTGAACCTCCAGAACGGATCGGATGGCGTGGCGAGGCCCGTCGAACGGACCACGCTCTTGCCTCCCGAGTTCGCAAGTGTCGTGCCAGTTCCGGAAAACTCCGCAACTCATTGAAAGAAAAGGAAACAAGGATTTGAAGAGGACAGGCGCCAGGGTCTGGCCGGCAGCTTTGTCCTCCCTGCCCGGCAAGTCCTGCCGGGCAGGGCCGACAACCGGGCAGCTCTTGCGCAGCACCGTCCCGCCCCATACTGTGCCGCGCATTGGGATCGTTCTGACGGGAAGACACATGCGTTTTGAAGGCACGTCCGGCTATGTCGCCACCGAGGATCTGCGGATTGCCGTCAATGCGGCGATCGCACTGCAGAGGCCGCTGCTGGTGAAAGGCGAGCCGGGCACCGGAAAAACCGTGCTGGCACAGGAGATCGCCGCAGCGCTCGGGGCGAACCTCATCGAATGGCACATCAAGTCGACGACCAAGGCCCAGCAGGGTCTTTACGAGTACGATGCCGTCTCACGCCTGCGCGACAGCCAGCTCGGCGATGACCGGGTCCACGACATCGCCAACTACATCCGCAAGGGACGGCTGTGGGAGGCCTTCACCGCCGACACCCGTCCGGTGCTGCTGATCGACGAGATCGACAAGGCGGATATCGAGTTCCCCAACGACCTTCTGCGCGAACTCGACCGCATGGAGTTCCACGTCTACGAGACCGGCGAGACCATCAGCGCCCGCCAGCGTCCGGTGGTCATCATCACCTCGAACAACGAGAAGGAACTGCCCGACGCGTTCCTGCGGCGCTGCTTCTTCCACTACATCACCTTCCCCGACGCCCAGACCATGTCGGACATCGTCGATGTGCACTTCCCCGGCCTGAAGCAGGAGCTGCTGCGCGAGGCGCTGAAAGTGTTCTATGACCTGCGCGAAACGCCGGGCCTGAAGAAGAAGCCCTCCACCTCGGAACTGCTCGACTGGATCAAGCTGCTGCTCAACGAGGACATCGACGCGGCAACGCTGCGCGAGCGCGACGGGCGCAAGCTGATCCCGCCGCTGCACGGCGCCCTGCTGAAGAACGAACAGGACGTGCAACTGTTCGAGAAGCTCGCCTTTCTCAGCCGGCGCGACGGACGCTGACGCGATGGCGCGCCGGCAGGTCCCGCTTGCCGCTTCGCTCTTCGCCCTGCTGCTCCTGACGGCGGCTTGGGCGGTCCCGGCCATGGCCCAGGACAAGGGCACGGATGCGGGCTGGACCAATGTCATCAACGGCATGCGGCACTTCACCGGCCTCGTCTGTCCGGACAAGCTGGCATCGCTCAACCGCACCCGCGTGCTCTCCGGTTCGGCCGACCGGCACGCCGGCTGCGTCTATCAGAATGCCGAAGGCATCTCGGCGGTGCTGCGGACCCATCCCTCCGGCGCCGGCGAGCAGGCGGCGCGCGCATTCCGCGACCGCTTCCACGCCGCCGGTTTCAAAACGGCGGAGATGACCGGCGCGGCCGCCAGCGGCATCTCCTTCCTGACCGGCGCGCGCGGCGGCAAGGAGCGATGCGAGACGCTGTGGCGCTTGCGCAACGGCAGCGCCGATTTCACCCTGTGGATCGCCTACTCGCTCCCGGACGAAAGCGGCGAAATCGGCGCGCTGGTGGCAGCCTTCGCCCGGCTGCTCGCCTCGCGCTAGTGTGGTGAATGTGGAGTACGCCTCGTTTTCGCAGCGTGCCGGCGAGCGTATTTCCGCTTCGAAAACCGCACTAGAAACATATGCTTGCTAGTTCGCTCCTTCGCCTCCGGCCTCCGGGCAGGGACCGATCGGACCGGCCTCGGGGGCACCTGCCTCGATCATTGCCTTGCCGAGGTCGAAGTCGCGCAGCAGAGGCACGAAACCGTCGGTCTCTTTCGCGGCGAGATAGGTCGAGACGAGCGCCGGACCCGGCGGCACGGCCGGCAACCGGCAGCCGGCGACCGCGACGCTGAGGCTCCCCTCCAGCGCGGCCCGTTCCTCCGGAGACTGCCGGCGCAGGATCGCTTGCGTGTCGGCGAACCGCTGCACATCCTCGGCGGCAACGCGATAGACGCGCAGCTCGGTTCCTCTCCGGCGTTCCCTGCCAAGCGACACGAGGTCTTCAGCCGCCGCGCTCTCGCGAAAGCGCACCTCCTCCCGCAGGACCGTGCGTCCGTCCGACTTGCGCTTCTGCTCGACAACCATGCGCGCGCCGCCCGGGATCACCCGGATCCAGTCGGGATGGCGGACGGCAATCCTCAGCCGCTCGGGATCGGTCGTCTCCAGGTCGAAGTTGCGCAGGCTGATCAGGCTTCCCAGCGGCACATGACCGCAGGAGGCGGCAAGCGCCGCGGCGATCAGGATGCCCGCGAGATAGGCGATCTGCCGGACGGAGAGAGGAAGGAAACGCGGCTTTCGCATGGAGGCCTCCAGGGGGTCGAACTCAAATCGCCGTTGACGAGATTTTTTTATCGTATAACAGTAAAAAATATAAATTCAAGAATGAGGATCACAAATGGCGTACAGCGCGACTGCCCTTGCCGGCGACAACCCGCGCCTGGCCCGGATCGTCCGGGTCAGCCGCACCATGGCGACGATCACCCTGATTGCCGCGGCAGCGGTTCCTGCCATCCTGCTCGCCGTGCTCGTCTTCGATCCCCCCGGCCTCGATGAATGGCTCATCGAGGCGCTGAAGGCGTCGAGCCGGACGGTGCTGACAACCGAGACACGCATCGCAGCCATGGTCATTGCCGCCGTGCCCGTCGCTCTGGGCGTGACCGTCCTGCTGCTGCTCCACCGTCTCTTCCTGGGCTTTGCCCGTGCCCAGATCCTGGTCCCGGACAGCGGCCGCATCCTGCGGCGCATCGGCATCGTGATCGTGACCCTCGGACCGCTCGAGATCCTGCTGCGCGCCCTTGCCAGCGTTGTTCTCAGCCTGCCGAACCCTCCCGGCGAGCGGGAGATCGTCATCGGCATCTCCAGCGACGACATCACCACGATCATCTCGGGCATCCTGCTGATCGTGCTCGGCTGGACCCTGGAAGAGGCTGCAAGAATTGCGGACGAAAACCGTCAATTCGTGTAGGAGGATCGGACCATGCCGATCATCATCAACCTCGACGTCATGCTGGCGCGCCGGAAGATGCGCTCGCGCGAACTGGCCGAGCGCATCGGCATCACCGAGCAGAACGTCTCACTGCTGAAGTCCGGCAAGGTGAAGGGCGTGCGGTTCGAGACGCTGGAGCGGATCTGCGAGGTTCTCGAATGCCAACCCGGCGATATCCTGGAATACCGCACGTCCAATGGCGACGATTGAGCGGCGGCACGCTGCCGATGCCCGATTTGACCGGACACCTGCCGGCTGCCTGTGATTAAATCGATCTCCACTGCCAATGCCGGGAGCCACTGCCGCCATGCTGCGCCTGCTGTTGCTGAGACATGCGAAATCGGACTGGGGCCAGCCGGGCCTGTCCGACTTCCAGCGCCCGCTCAACGAGCGGGGACGGCAGGCCGCCCCGGAGGTCGGGGCCCATATGGCCCGGCACGGGCTGCAGCCGGCGCGCATCCTGTGTTCCAGCGCGCAGCGCACCCGCGAGACGCTGGCCGCCCTGCTGCCCGCCTTCACCGGCGAGGCGGACATCCACGTCACCCGGGCTCTCTATGACCAGTCCGAGTTCGGCTATCTCGGGCTCATCCGCAGCCTCGGCGGCGCCGCCCGCAGCCTGCTCGTCGTCGGCCACAATCCGGCGACCCAGGACACCGCCCTGTCGCTGATCGGCGCCGGCAACCCGGCCCTGCGCGAGGCGATCGGCGCGAAATATCCGACCGCGGCGCTCGCCGTGATCGACTTCGACGCCTCGGCCTGGTCCGCCGTCGAACCGGGCTCCGGCCGGGTCGTCGCCTATTGCCTGCCGCGACACCTGTCCGGGACCAGCTCTCTGTCCGCGCTGCCGGAGGCAGCCAATGACGGTGTGCCGGCCACAGACCGCTGAACCGGCCTTGCGCTTGCAACGCAGGGGCCGCTTCCCCACATGGGCTGGCGGAGACACACCGTGACGCGACGCAGCTTCCTCACCCGCGTGACCGACGAGGTCCGCTATTCCATCGAGAACATCGCCGAGACCGCGTCGACGCTGGGAACGCCGACGCTGCGGCTCGGGGTGACCGGCCTGTCGCGCGCCGGCAAGACGGTGTTCATCACCGCGCTGGTGCACAACCTGATCCATGGCGGCCGGCTGCCGCTGTTCGAGGCCGCTGCCGGCGGACGGATCGCCCGCGCCTATCTGGAGCCGCAGCCGGACGACAACGTGCCGCGCTTCGATGTCGAGGCGCATGTCGACACGCTGTTGAAGGAGCGGATCTGGCCGCAATCGACGCGGCAGGTCTCGGAACTGCGGCTGACCATCGAATTCGACTCTGCGCATTTCCTGTCGCGGGCGCTCGGACGCGGCAAGCTGCATCTCGACATCGTCGACTATCCGGGCGAATGGCTGCTCGACCTGCCGCTGCTGGAAAAGGACTTCCGCACGTTTTCCGCTGAGGCCCTGGCCCGTGCGAGGGAGCCGGGGCGCGAGACGGTCGCCGCCGCCTATCTCGAAATCCTTGCCGAGACCGATCCGGGCGCGGAGGCCGACGAGCCGCAGGCCCGGCGCCTTGCCGCCGCCTATACCGACTATCTGCGCGCCTGCCGCGAGGACGAGCGGGCGCTCTCCATGCTGCCGCCCGGCCGCTTCCTGATGCCGGGCGACCTGGAGGGCTCGCCCGCCCTCACCTTCGCCCCGCTCGATCTTGCCGGCCACGACGGCCCGCTCAAGCCCGGCTCGCTGGCGGCGATGATGGAGCGCCGCTATGAGGCCTACAAGAAGCATGTGGTGCGGCCGTTCTTCCGCGACCACTTCGCCCGCCTCGACCGCCAGATCGTGCTGGTCGACGCGCTCAACGCGCTGAATGCCGGGCCCGCCGCGCTGGCCGACCTGGAGGCCGCGCTGGCCGAGATCCTCTCGGCCTTCCGGCCCGGCAAGGTGGCGCGGATCTTCTCGATCTTCGCCCGGCGCATCGACCGCATCCTGTTCGCCGCGACCAAGGCCGACCATCTCAACCGCGCCGATCACGACCGGCTGGAAGCGATCCTGCGCCGCCTCGTCGGGCGGGCGATCGAGCGCGCCGAATATGGCGGCGCCGAGGTCGATGTGCTGGCGCTCGCCGCGATCCGGGCAACGCGCGAGGCGAGCCTCACCCATCACGGCGAGACCATGCCGGCGATCCTCGGCACGCCGCTCACCGGCGAGCGCGTCAACGGCGAGACCTATGACGGGCGCACGGAAATCGCGCTGTTCCCCGGCGATCTGCCCGACGATCCGGAGGTGCTGTTCGCCGCCGATGCCCCGGCCTCCTCGGTGCGCTTCGTGCGGTTCCGCCCGCCCGAGCTGCAGGTGACCGCCGAGGGCGTCAAGCTGTCGCTGCCGCATATCCGTCTCGACCGCGCCCTGCAGTTCCTCATCGGAGACCGGCTGGCATGACCTCGAGAGACGACAGCCTGCGGCGGGACCGCAAACCGGCTGCCTTCCGCCTGGACGACGCCCGCGTGCGCATGAGCGCGGAGGACGACGTGCAGCCGACCCTGTCCGGCGAGGCGCGGATCGTGCCGACCCGCGAGGGCGAGATCGCCGGGCTGCCGGCGCCCGAGCGCAAGGCCGGCATCCGCTGGGGCCGCTGGTTCGCCATCGGCCTCGGTGGGCTGGTGTCGCTGGCGGTGGGGCTGTCGGTCGACGCGCTGATCCGCGACCTGTTCTCGCGCACCGACTGGCTCGGCTGGCTCGGCATCGGCCTTGCCGCGCTGGCGGCGCTCGGCGCCCTCGGCCTGATCCTGCGCGAAATCGTCGGGCTCCTGCGCCTGCGCCGCATCGATGCCCTGCGGCAGACCTTCGCCCTGGCGGCGGAGACCGACGACCAGGACAAGGCCCGCGCGGGCCTGCGCGAGCTCGTCGCGCTCTATGGCGAGCGCCCGGAAACCGCCCGCGGGCGCAATGCCTTGAGCGGCCACATGCGCGAGATCATCGACGGCCGTGACCTCGTCGTCCTGGCCGAGCGGGACCTGCTGAAGGAGCTGGACGCGCGCGCCGTGCGCATCGTCAAGGACAGCGTCAAGCGGGTGTCCGTCGTCACCGCGATCTCGCCGCGCGCCGCCCTCGACCTTGCCATCGTGCTGATCGAGAACCTGCGGATCATGCGCCGCCTCGCCGCGCTCTATGGCGGCCGCCCCGGCCTTCTCGGCTTCCTGCGGCTCGCCCGCCATGTCGGTGCGCATCTGGCGATGACCGGCGGCATGGCGGCCGGGGACAGTCTCGTCTCGCAACTGCTCGGCCACGGCCTTGCCGCGCGGCTCTCCGCCCGCCTCGGCGAGGGTGTCGTCAACGGGCTGCTGACCGCCCGCGTCGGCATCGCCGCCATCGAGGTCTGCCGCCCCGTCCCCTTCATCGGCAAGCCGGGGCCGGGCGTCTCCGACGTGATGGGCGAGCTGTTCCGCGCCGACCCGGAAGCCAAGGCCTTGCTGGAAAAGGCGGAAGCGCAGGCGAAGGACGCCCGCCCCTGACCGACGTCCGCCGCATCATGAAATTTTGACTAGAATATATTTTCAAATGCATCTTCAGGATGTATTCTTTCTACCGACGCCGTTTTTTGCGGATCATTCCGCACTGGTGTCTGTTTTTCCTGCGATTTTCAAAAAGGCGTTCACGCAAGGGGGGGTCTGAAATGGCTACATGCGATGCCGGACACGGCTGCTCAATCACCTGCTCGAATGGTTGTGGCGCCGTCTACAACCACACCACTGGAGCCTGCACCACGTGGTGCGAGCCGAGTGCCATGAGCGTCAGCCCGGATACGTTCGACGGCAAGTTCTCGATCGAGATCAACGATATGTCCGTTGCGGCACTTTCCACCGCACTCGGCGAGAAGCACCTCGACGGCGGCTTCAAGCAACTTGCGGGGTCGGGCGGCCGGGTCTCGTTCAAGATGGAATCGACCGACGTCGGTGGCGTGATCGAACAGATCCGGAAGCAGGCAGGCTAGCACTACTTTGGCAGATTTTTAGCCGAGAGGGTCTGCGGCAGTGGGGACACCTGCACGCCCCGCGCCACGGCGCGGGGTGCAATGGCGCGGGACAGCGGCTCGGCATCTCGACAAGCGCCCGCGTTCTCCCTAACCTTCGCCCATGTTCCTGACCTTCCTGACCAACCTGCGCGCCGCCGGCCTGCCCGTCTCCTTGCGGGAATATCTGACGCTGCTGGAAGCGCTGAAGGCCGACCTCGCCGACAAGAGCGTGGAGGATTTCTATTACCTCTCGCGCACCTGCCTGGTGAAGGACGAGGCCAATCTCGACCGCTTCGACAAGGTGTTCGGCCAGACCTTCAACGGCCTGGAGCTCGGCGGCGGCGGCGACGGCACGCAGGCGCGCGAGCTGCCGGAGGAGTGGCTGCGCAAGCTCGCCGAAAAGCACCTGACGGAGGAGGAAAAGGCGCAGATCGAGGCGCTCGGCGGCTTCGACAAGCTGATGGAGACGCTGCGCGAGCGCCTCAAGGAGCAGCAGGGGCGGCATCAGGGCGGCAGCAAGTGGATCGGCACGGCCGGCACCTCGCCCTTCGGCGCCTATGGCTACAACCCGGAAGGCGTGCGCATCGGCCAGGCGGAAAGCCGCCATCGGCGGGCGGTGAAAGTGTGGGACAAGCGCGCCTTCCGCGACCTCGACGGCACGGTGGAACTGGGCACCCGCAACATCAAGGTCGCCCTCAAGCGGCTGCGCCGCTTCGCCCGCCAGGGCG
Organism: Stappia sp. P2PMeth1; assembly: GCF_900185735.1. Classification (NCBI taxonomy): domain Bacteria; kingdom Pseudomonadati; phylum Pseudomonadota; class Alphaproteobacteria; order Hyphomicrobiales; family Stappiaceae; genus Stappia; species Stappia sp. P2PMeth1. Next base: position 42,011 of record NZ_FYAW01000025.1, read on the forward strand.
CCCATGACGAGCTCGATCTCGACGACACGATCCGCGCCACCGCCCATCGCGGCCTGCTCGACATCCGGATGCGGCCCGAGCGACGCAACGCCGTGAAAGTGCTGCTGTTTTTCGACATCGGCGGGTCGATGGACGACCATATCCGGGTCTGCGAGGAACTGTTCTCGGCCGCGCGCTCCGAGTTCAAGGTGATGGAGTATTTCTACTTCCACAATTGCCCGTATGAATTCGTCTGGAAAAACAACGCGCGCCGCCATTCCGAGCGCATCCCGACCTTCGATGTGCTGCACAAGTACGGCCCCGACTACAAGCTGATCTTCGTCGGCGATGCCTCGATGAGCCCCTACGAGATCGCCTATGCCGGCGGCTCGGTGGAGCACTGGAACGAGGAGGCCGGCTCGGTCTGGGTCGAGAGGCTCGCCGGCCACTACGCCCGCAGCGTCTGGCTCAACCCGGTCGCCGAACGGCACTGGGGCTACACCCATTCGATCCAGATGATCCGGGAACTGATGGGCGGGCGCCACTATCCGCTGACGCTGAACGGGCTCGAAGCGGCGATGAAGGAACTGTCGCGCTAGCGAAGCGGGGATAGGCGCCGAACTCTCCCCGGCTGAGCCGCGCAAGGCGGCCGGCTTGTCCCCGTTTTGGCGTTGGAAGCGGCCGAAACGGGTAATCCCCGGCCCGAAGCGCTCTCCCCGCACCGTCCCCGCCGGGATCCGTCAGGCGCCGCCGGTCGGCGCGATCCTCTCCCCCGCCTGTCCCCGCGCGAGAGAGAGTGCGAAATTGCGCGAGATTGCGAAAATCGTCGCAAATTTCGAGACTCGGACATCAAATCCGTCTCAATTCGCCGCAAACCGGCGCAAATTTCGAGAAATCGGCGATTCTTGCCAAGGCACGCCGGGGATAGGCTTCGCCGCCACCGGAACCAGCATCGGCAAGACGCGGAAGCGGCTCGCCGGACGCACCCTCAGTCGCCGAAGTAACGGCCGGGCGTGACGCCGAAGGACTTCTTGAACGAGGCGACGAAGGCGCTCGGCCCCTCATAGCCGAGCCGGTCGGCGACCTCGCCGACGGAGAGGCCCTGCGACAGCCACTCGACCGCCTTCATCAGCTTGGCCTGCCGCCGCCAGGCGCGGAAGGAGAGGCCCGTCTCAGCCGGAAAATGCCGCTCGAAGGAGCGCAGCGACAGGTTGGCCCGCGCCGCAAGGTCGCTGGCCGACAGATCGGCGGCCGGATCGTCGATCAGCGGGCGGATCGCCTCGCGCAGGCGCGGCTCCTCCGGGATCGGCAGATGCAGCGGCGCGACGCGCGAGGCGGCGATCTGGTCGACCAGCACGGCCGTCAGCCGCCCGGTCGGGCTGTCCGGGTCATAATCCGGCGGAGAAGACATGAAGGCGAGGATCAGCTCCTTGAGCAAGGGCGTCACCTGCACCACGAAGGGCGTTTCCGGCATCGCCGGCAGGCCGTCGGGCCGCATGTAGAGAAAGCGGACGTCGGTCTCAGTGTGATAGGTGGAATGGTGGACGATGCCGGGCGGGATGAAGATCGCCCGCTCCGGCGGCACGACGAAGCTGCCGCCCTGCGTCACCACGGTCACCGACCCGCGCAGGATATGGAAGAGCTGGGCCCGCTCGTGCATGTGCGGCCTGGTCACGGCGCCGGGCCGTTCGGTGCCGATGAAGGAGATGATCGGGTCCGGATGGTCCTCCGGAAACTTGTTGAGGCGCAGCGGATGGATCACGGGATCACCGATATCGGAAGGCCAGGCCCCAGCATACAGAGCGCGCACCGCCCGCGCCACGCCTGAGAGGGCGAACGGCACCGGCGTTTTCGGTCCCGGCCAGTGGAAATGCAAAAATAAAACCCGGAATGATCTGCAAAAATATTTCAGATAATAAAATAGAAACCCGGAAAAACGTGCTACAGTACGATCATCATCATGATTGGAACTCAATTCGGCGTCATGATGAATTCCGCAATTCAAGAGATATCCGAATTCAAGAGCTGCCCGAATTCAAGAGATGCGGGCAGAAATCGATAGCCATCGGGCTGGCCGCGGCGGCACCACCAGACAACAGCACGACGACCGTCCCCGGATCTCCTGGCCCCGGATCTCTTGGCCCCGGATCTCCTGGCCCCGGATCGTCTGGCCCGACCCGGAAGATGCCGGGACTCCATTCCAGGCCGTGAAGGTCGACACCATGACCACGCGCACACGGACCACGCGCACACGCCAACCGGCGTCCACTTCCAGGGCTCCTTATCTGTTGTCCGGCGTCGTCGAGCCGCAGCCACCGGGCGACGACCAGGTCGACCGGGAAGAGGCGTTGATCGGGGGCCTGTCCTGGACCGTCCGGAGACGGGTGGGATCTTCATTCACCTGCCGGCAATCGGCGTGCGGGCAGCGATCCGGCAGTTGGTGCCGATCGACCCGGCCGAGACAGATGCCGTGACCGAAAAGGAAACTCGGAGATGACAGCAACACTCTTCACCCGGCGCAGAGCCGGTCCGCCCGCCGCCGAACAGGGGCCGCACCTGCTAAGGGTCGGACAGGACGTCCGCCTGAGGACCATACGGGGCAGGCAGGCGAGCAAGGGCGATATCTACCGCATCACCGGCGTCATGCCCGTGGAGGCCGGCGCTCCCCAATACCGCATCCGCAATGCCGAAGAGAACCACGAGCGGGTGGCGATGCAGGACGAACTGGAGCCGATCGACACGTCCGGTTCCGGCGCCCAGGCAAGCTTGATGAAAAGGACGTTTGGATAATGGCCAAGGGACAAAAGCGTAGCAACCGGGAAATCCGCAAGCCCAAGCAGGCGAAGACGGAGGCGAAACCGGAGATCCCCTTCGCCAACCGGGTCAAGCTCTCCGCCATGGAGGCCGCCCCGCGCCAGAAGGGCAAGGGCTGACGATCGGGCGGCCTGCTTGCGGAAAGCGGCACTCTCAAAGGCTGCCGAAGAAGGCGCGGCGGAATGCCTCTCCTTGCGTCTTCCCGCGTCTTCCCGGACAAGCATCGCGAGATCCGGGAACCATTGGCACCCTCGGCAGGCGTGAGGTGTGAAAGCCCCTCCCCGGCGTCGTCCCGGACGAGGCCGAAGGCCGATGATCCGGGAGCCGTTGGCACCCTCAGCCGGCGTGGGACGGGAGCGGCGGCCGTCGTGCCGTCCTCTTCGCGCCTACCTCTCTCTTCGTCATTCCGGCCAAGCGAAGCGCGAGCCGGAACCGGGGAGGCACAGTGCGCGCTTTTTTCTTGAGCGTTTCCGTGTGTTCTTGAGCGTTTCCGTGGCCGCCCTCGGCTCTCCGATCCCGCATCTCCGCTTCGCTGCGTGCGGGATGACGCTGGGAGAGAGCAGTGCGGGAGGACGCGGGGAGGGGGTGCATCGCCACCTCCCCGGCTGTCACGCCTGCGCAGGCAGGCGTCCAGTATCCGCTGGGGCGGATAGTGGCGCGAAGCTAGCCGCCACCGGCGTTCCGGCGGCGGCGCCGAGGCTCGACTCGAACCGCTCGTGGTTACTGGTTCCCGGTCTCCGGCTGCGCCGGAACCGGGATGACATCCTGCGGGTGGGGCTCGCGCGGACGTGTCCTCGCCGCCGCTCTGGGAACGAATGGCCCCCGGCGCGCGGCTTCGCCTTGGCCGGGGTGACCTCGGAGGGTGGGGTGACGCGACGGGGATGACCTCGGAAGGGATGCGAGGCGGCTCCTCCTCCCCGGCGTCTTCCCGGACGAGGCCGAAGGCCGATGATCCGGGAGCCATTGGCACCCTCAGCCGGCGTGGGACGGGAGGGGCGGCCGTCGTGCCGTCCTCTTCGCGCCTACCTCTCTCTTCGTCATTCCGGCCAAGCGAAGCGCGAGCCGGAACCGGGGAGCCAGAAGCGGTCGTGGAGTCCGGCGGGAGCGCGCCAATAAGCTCTCGGCTCGCCGATCCCGCATCTGCGCTTCGCTCCGTGCGGGATGACGCTGGGAGGGGGCGGGGCGAAGCTAGCCGCCACCGGCGTTTGTGGTGGGATTGGGGAGCGCCGTCGAGAGGTCCTCAGCGCGCCTTTCTGGCCTGACCGGGAGGCGTTCCGACAACGCGCTTGTAGGCGCGGCTGAAGGCGGCCTGCGACTGATAGCCGAGGCGGTGGGCGACCTCCTCGACCGGCAGCCGGTCGCGGGTCAGCCACTGCGCGGCAAGGCGCATTCGCAAGGAGGCGACATAGCGCAGCGGCGTGGTGCCGGTGGCGGCGGCAAAGCGCTCGGCGAAGACCGAGCGCGAACTGCCCATCGTCGCGGCCATGTCCACAAGGGTCCAGTTGCGCCCCGGATCGCGGTGCAGCGCCGCCAGCACCCGGCCGAGGCGCGCATCGCGCAAGGCCGCGACCCAACCGGTGGCATCGCCGCAGCCGCACTCGACCCAGGTGCGGATGACCGAGACGGCAACGACCTCGGCGAGCCGCGCCAGGATGCTGGCCGACCCCGCCCGGTCCCCCGTCATCTCGCGCTCCATCGCATCGAGCAGCGGCCGCACCTCCGCCTGCTGGCCCGTCGGCGCGCTGACGAGGAGAAACTCCGGCATCAGCTCGATCAGGGGATGCAGCGTGTCGAGCTCCAGTTGCATCCGGGCGGTGAAGATCAGCACGTCGCGGGAGCGGCATTGCTCCTCCTCCAGCGCGTCGACCCGGCAGATGCCCGGGCATAGCGGGACGGCCTCATAACTGTCGAACGGCCGGATATCGACCCCCGGCCCCGAGACGATGGCATGCGCGCCGCCGCGCGGCAGCAGCACCGCATCGCCGCAGGAAATCGGCATCCTCTCGCCGGACGGCGTCCTGAGCACCGCGGCGCCATGCGCGACGAAGTGGAACCAGGCTTCCCGCGCCTCGGCAAAGCCGATGCCAAAGGGCGCGGAGAAGCGCAGCCTGCTGTAGCTGGCGCCGCGCAGCCGCATGCCCATCAGCAGTTCGCTGACGGGATCGGGGAGCGGCGATTGCTGAATTCCGGACGATCGGTCAAGCATGGCGGAAATTCTGGCATGGATCGTCTGGGAAATCCAGCCATCTTAGGGACAACTCTCTGACCACGGGTGGATCCCACAGATGACTGACAGACCTATCGCTGCCGGCGCGCCGGCCGCCTCCATGGCGCCCGCCTGGGCCGCCGTCTTTTCCATGAGCCTCGGCGTCTTCGGCCTGGTCGGCGCCGAATTCCTGCCCGCCAGCCTGCTGACCCCGATGGCCGCCGATCTCGGCATCACCGAAGGTCTTGCCGGCCAGGCGGTCACCGCGACCGCCGCGATGGGCGTGGTCGCCAGCCTGACCGTCGCCGCCCTCACCCACCGCATCGACCGGAAGCTGGTGCTGATCGGCTTCTCCCTGCTGCTGATCGTCTCCAACCTGATCGTTGCCTTTGCCGGCAGTGTCGAGGTGCTGCTGGCGGGCCGGCTGCTGCTCGGCGCCGCGCTCGGCGGCTTCTGGTCGCTCTCAACTGCCGTCGTCATGCGCCTGGTGCCGGAAGCGAGCGTGCCCAAGGCCCTGTCGATCATGGTTTCCGGCGTCTCGGCGGCGACGATCTTCGCCGCCCCGGTCGGCAGCTATCTCGGCGATCTGATCGGCTGGCGCCTGGTCTTCGCCGGGGCCGCCGGACTGGCGGTCGTGGTGCTGGCGGTGCAACTGGCGACCCTCCCCGCCCTGCCGCCGCGCGGCCGCTCGCGGCTCTCGACCCTGGCCGTGCTGATGTCGCGCCGGCACATCGCCCTCGCCATGCTGGCCGTGCTGATGGTCTTCGCCGGGCATATGTCGCTGTTCACCTATATCCGGCCGTTCCTCGAGACCATCACCGGGATCGGCGTCACCGCCATCTCCGCGACGCTGCTGGCCTTCGGCATCGCCTGCTTCGCCGGCAACTATCTCGGCAGCCTGCTGGTCGCCCGTTCGCTGCGCCTGACGCTGGCGCTCGCGCCGCTCGCCATTGCCACCCTGGCCTTCCTGCTCACCAATCTCGGCGCCAGCTTCCCCTCCACGCTCGCGATCATCACGCTGTGGGGCCTGGCCTTCGGCACGGTGCCGGTCGCCTGGTCGGCCTGGATCTCGCGGGCCGTCGCGGACGAGGCGGAAAGCGCCGGCGGGCTGCTGGTCGCGGCGATCAACCTCGCCATTGCCGCCGGCGCCGCCATTGGCGGCCTGGTGCTGGACCTCAGCGGCGTCACCAGCGTGTTTCTGACCAGCGGTTCGGTGCTGGTGCTGGCGAGCCTGACCGTGCTTGCCGGGGTCCAGACCGGCCGGGCGCCGGCGCGAGCCTGAGCCCCCCGCTTCCCCGCTCCGCTCACCCCCGCTCCCGCCGCATACCCTTGCGGCGGGAGCCTTCTGGCGTCTCGGAAACATAAATTGACAAAATAGCGATAACACGCAACGCGCGGCTCGGGTTAGAGAAGACCAACGAGGCTGGGCGGTTCCAGCCCCTTCCTTCCGGAGCGGCCCGCGCCCTTGCGACGCGCCGCCCCGTCCCCCACCCCCTGTTGCGGATCCAGGCAATGTCCGAGCGTGTTTCCTCAAGACCGGCCGAGCCGGTTCCCGCCTTCGCCGCCGCCGAGGCCGGCGCTGCCCTGCCCGGCTCGCGCCCCGCCGGCGGTGCGCCGACCGGCACCGGCTGGCGCTCCCCCCTCGTGCTGCTGATGATCATGGCGGCGGCGATGCAACTGTCCTTCGCCGCCTGGTGGAACCTCATGAACAATTTCGCCGTTCATGAACTCGGCTTCACCGGGCGCGAGATCGGCATCCAGCAGTCGATCCGCGAGATTCCCGGCCTGCTCGCCTTCACCGCGATCTACCTGCTGCTGTTCATGCGCGAACAGACGCTGGCCTATCTGTCGCTGGCGCTGCTCGGCATCGGCGTCGCCGCCACCGGCTATTTCCCGACGATCTGGGGCTTCTACCTGACCACGCTCGTGATGTCGGTGGGCTTCCACTACTACGAGACGATGAACCAGTCGCTGTCGCTGCAATGGCTGCCCAAGGAACGGGCCGCCGCCGGCATGGGCAAGATCCTGTCGATCGGCGCCGCCGCCCAGCTCGTCGCCTACGGCCTGATCTTCTTCGCCTGGCAGTCCCTCGAACTCAGCTTCACCACGGTGTTCCTCGTCGCCGGCCTGCTGACGCTGGTGGTCCTCGCCTTCCTCGTCATCGCCTTCCCGCAGTTTCGCGAAGGCGTGCCGCAGCGCAAGAAGATCGTCCTGCGCAAGCGCTACTGGCTGTATTACGCCCTGACCTTCATGGGCGGCGCGCGGCGGCAGATCTTCACCGTCTTCGCCGGCTTCCTGATGGTCGAGCGCTTCGGCTACGACGTCCACGAGGTCGCGGCGCTCTTCCTGGTCAACGGCGCGGTGAACATGCTGCTGGCGCCGAAGATCGGCGCCTGGATCGGCAAGGTCGGCGAGAAGACGGCCCTGACGGTGGAATATATCGGGCTGATCGGCGTCTTCGCGACCTATGCCTTCGTCACCAACGCCTATCTGGCCGGCGCGCTCTATGTGATCGATCACGCCTTCTTCGCGATCGCCATCGCCATGAAGACCTATTTCCAGAAGATCGCCGACCCGGCCGACATCGCCCCGACCGCCGGCGTCGCCTTCACCATCAACCACATCGCGGCGGTGTTCATTCCGGCGCTGTTCGGCCTGGTCTGGCTGATCTCGCCGGCCGCCGTGTTCCTGACCGGCGCGGCCATGGCCTGCGTCAGCCTGACCCTGTCGCGGCTGGTGCCCGACGCCCCGCGCGAGGGCAACGAGGTGGTGTTCTTCTGGCGCAAGCCGGTGGCCGCTGCCGCGGAATAAGGCGGGGACCGCCGATCGACACTCTCGACGGCCGGGCCAGGTGCCCGGCCGTTTCGTTTCGCAAGAGGGGTTTGCCCGGACGTTTTGTTGCAAAGGCGCCGCCGCCTGCGACAGGGTGATCTGGCGGCCGGCAAATGCGCAAGTTCTGTCAGGCGGCATCCTGTAGCACTCGTCCCTGCACCAACCGGGATCGGACAGACATGCAACGCCCCTCGACCGGCCTCGACTATGCCCAGCGCATCGCCCGCGTGGTCGACCACATCGCCCGTCATCTCGATGCGCCGCTGGATGTGGCGAGACTGGCGGAGATCGCCTGCTTCTCTCCCTTCCACTTCCACCGGATCTACCGGACCCAGACCGGCGAGACCATCGCCCAGACGGTCAGGCGCTATCGCCTGCACCGGGCAGCGGCGGACCTGGTGGGGGAAGCGTTGCCCGTGCCCCGCATCGCGCGGCGCGCCGGCTACGCCAGCACGGAGGCCTTCACACGGGCATTCGCCGCCCATTACGGCACTCCGCCGGCGGCCTTCCGCGCCCTGCCCCGCGACCCGGTGCTGTGCTACCAGAGGCAACAGGGAGACGAGACAATCATGGAAAATCTTCAGGTCCGGATCGAGGACATGGACACGCTGCGCCTTGCCGGCATCCCCCACAAGGGACCCTATATCGAGATCGGCAGCACCTTCGAGAAGACCTTCGCCTTCGCCGGCGGGGCGGGCCTGCTCGGCCCCTCGATGCGAATGATCGGGCTGTATTACGACGATCCGAATTCAGTGCCCGCGCGGGACATGAGGTCGTTTGCCGCCGTCACCCTGCCGGATGGTTTTGCGGGCGATCTGCCCGCGGGCCTGGAGCTGCGGGAGATGCCGGCCGGACGCTACGCCGTGACCCTTCACAAGGGCCCCTATGCGGACCTGCATGTGACCTGGGACAGGCTGTTCTCGGCCTGGCTGCCGCAGAGCGGCGAGGAACCGGACGACAGGCCGACGATGGAGGAATATCTCAACAATCCCCGCGAGACGGCGCAGGCGGACCTGCTCACGGCCGTCTGCCTGCCGCTGAAGGGCTGAACCGGGAAGATCGCAGGGCGGAACGGGCCGGGCGCGAAAGCCCCCGGCCCTTTCGTCAGGCCTGGCGTTCGGGAATGCGGACGACGAGGCCGTCCATCGCCTCGCTCACCTTGATCTGGCAGGACAGGCGCGAGGTCGGCTGGACGTCATAGGCGAAGTCCAGCATGTCCTCTTCCATCGGCTCGGGCGAGCCGGTGACCCCGGTCCAGCTCTCGTCGACATAGACATGGCAGGTGGCGCAGGCGCAGGCGCCGCCGCATTCGGCCTCGATGCCGGAGACCATGTTCTTGATGGCGTTCTCCATCACGGTCGAACCGACAGGGGCATCCACGACGGTTTCGGCACCGTCGGCGGCGATATAGGTGATCTTCGGCATGGGCGGCAGGTCTCGGCGCTGGAACGGCACGGGAAGTCTCTCGCTCCCGACATAACCAATCGCGCCGAAACGTCAAGCATCCTGCCGCAGATGCGCGGGGCGCGGGCTCAGCCGCGCAGGATGTCCTCGATGAAGACGCCCGCCGCCGCAACCGCCGCGCCGACATCGGCAAGGTCGGCGGACAGGCCGGCATCCAGCGCTTCCTGCTGGCGCTCGACCGAACGGGCGACCTGCCAGGCGCCGATCCCGCGCGCCGAGCCGAGCAGGGTGTGCAGCAGCCGTGCGAGCGCCGCCTCGTCGCCCGCCTCGCCGCCCGTCTCGCTCATGCGCTCCAGCAGCATGCGCGACTGCAGCACGAAGAGGCGCAGCACCTCGCGCTCGAGATCGCGATTGCCGAGCGTGTGGCGCGCGAGATGGACCAGATCGACCGGAGCGTCGAGAGCGGCGTCTGGGGAGACGTTGGGGGAGGCGCCGGTTTCGGCGCTCCCGGCGGCGGTTACCCTCTTCGCGCCGCCTCCGGCGGTGTCAACGCGTCGTGCTGTTGCCTGCATGGCGGACCCTCTCGTTGGAGCCCCCCTTTTGGAGCCCCGTTCCTCGGCCGCGAGACCGGACGCGGTCGCGCGGTGCCCGTCTGGCAGGATCGTTAAAACTGACGAAAACGAAGTTAAGCATGCCGGAGATTTCCACCGCCCCGGCCAACAAAGTGAATCTTTGGTTAACGCAGTGAAACGCTTTTTCCCCAGGCGGCGAAACTCATCGGCCGATGAGGCCCGCCGCGCCCCTGCCTGCCGACAGGCCGCCGCCGGCGGCGAGCCGGCGCGCGAGGCGGGCGAGAGCTAGCCGGAGCGGCCCGCCAGCACGGCGGCGCGGCCGGCCTCCGTCAGCCGGCAAACCAGCCAGTCGGGCTTGATCGGGTTGGAAAACCAAGGCTCTGCCCATCCCGCCGCAAGGCAGGCGCGGATGGTCGCCTCCGGCACCCGGCGCCCGTCCTGATCGAACAGCGGCAGCTTGCCGCCGGCCTGACCCAGCCCGCGCGCGAGCCAGGCGGCCTGCACGGCGGAGGGCCCGCGCGCGGTCTTGCGCGCCCCCTGTTTGCCCCTCGCGCCGCCCTTGGAAGAGGCGCCGCCGTTCCCGTTCGATGCACCGCTCATGCCCCTCATCTCCTTGTCATGACTCTGCAAATTGTTGTTCGCCTCGGCAGATTGTGTCATTAGCTTTAGATGTGCGGCAAGTTTGGGAGAGCTGCGCCAGACGACCAGAGGCCGGTCGCAGGCGCAAATGCAATGCCTCCCTTCGACGCGATTCCGGCTGATCGCCGAATCCGTCATGCCGTACAAGGTCTTGCGGCGCCGCGTTTAGCGCCGCGGCACCCGATGTGTAACGAGTACGGACGCGAGGCAAACGAGATATGGCAAATCCCCCGAAGGCGAAGGATCCCGCCGAGGCTGCCCTGTCGGCTGTCGAGGAAGCGCTGAAGATCGATTTCGGCGACCTGGACGACGGCGGCAAGGCGAGCGGGTCCGAGACCGCGAGCGCGGGACCGGCAAGCAGCGAACGCATCAGCGAGCGCATCAGCGAGCGTTCCGGCGACATCGCCGCGACATCGGCCGCCTCCGACAGTCAGCGCGCGTCGGGCCGGCGCGGGCGCGGCGGCGGACGGCCGACCTCGGCCGCCAATGACGACCGCCGCACCATCGGCAATCTCATCTATGCCCTGCAGCGCCGGCCGAGCTCGGCGCCCTTCTGGTTCGCCCTCGCCCTCAGCATCGTCTGGGTGGCGGTCGGCTGGTGGCTCGCCTCGGCCACCTTCAGCACCGAACTGTCCAGCCTCCAGAGCGCCGGCGACATCGCGTCCTCGCCCTCGCTCATCCTGCTGGCCGTCGCGGTCGCCGTGCCCGTGCTGTTCTTCTGGGCGATGGCGCTGATGATCTTCCGCGCGCAGGAAATGCGCATCGTCGCCCGCGGCATGACCGAGGTCGCCCTGCGCCTCGCCGAGCCGGAGGACGTCGCCAAGGAGTCCATTCTCAGCGTCGGCCAGGCGATCCGCCGCGAAGTCGCCGCGATGGGCGACGGCATCGAACGCGCGATCGCCCGCGCCAGCGAGCTGGAAGTCCTCGTCCACAACGAGGTTTCCTCGCTGGAGCGCTCCTATAATGACAATGAACTGAAGATCCGCGCGCTGATCGACGAACTGGTCATCCAGCGCGAGGCCGTCGTCTCCAACGCCGACCGGGTGCGCGACAGCATCACCGGCGCGCATGAGAGCCTGGCGGCGCAGTTGCAGGCGACCTCCGAGAGGATCGGCGAGATCACAGACACGGCGACCGACCGCCTCTCCGGCGCCATCGAGGCGCGCGTCAGCGAGTTCAACGCCACCGTCGACGGCCGCGTGCGCGAGATCACCGACACGTTCAGCACCGCCGGCGGCGAGCTGATCGACAACCTCGCCGCGCATGGCGAGAGCTATGTCGCCCGCCTCACCGGCACCGGCGAGATGCTGGTCGACAGCATGAGCCGCACGGGCCGCGAATTCGCCGAAACGCTGGAATCGCGCGGCACGGAGATCAACGACCGCTTCGCGACGACCGCGAACGAGTTCGTCGAGACGCTGTCGCTGCGCGGCGGCGAGATCAACGACCGTCTGGCCGAAACCTCGGCCAACCTGTTCGAGACGCTGGAGAGCCGCGGCACCGAGATCAACGACACGCTGGCGACCACCGGCGCCTCGATCGTCGACACCCTGTCGCTGCGCGGCCACGAGATCACCGAGGCCCTGACCAGCACCGGCCAGACCGTCGGCGAGACGATCACCCAGCGCGGCGAGGAGATCACCGCCAGCCTGTCGCTGACCAGCGGCAAGCTGATCGACACGATCACCACCCGCACCGAGGACCTGCTGTCGACCCTCGACAGCCGCGTCACCGGCCTCGACGCCTCGCTCGCCGAGACCGGCGACCGGGTGGTGGAGAGCATCTCGCTGCGCGGCCAGGAGGTCACCGACACGATCTCCGTCAAGGGCGCCGAGATCGTCGAGACCCTGTCCTCGCGCACCAACGAAGTGGCGGAGATCCTGCGCGGCACCGGCGAGTCCATCGTCGTCGACCTGTCCCTGCGCGGCGGCGAGATCGCCTCCAAGCTGGACGAGACGGCCGGCAGCCTGACCGAGACCATCACCGTGCGCGGCACCGAACTGGCCGACCGCCTCGGCTCCGTCGGCGACAAGATCCACGAGGCGATCTCCGTCAACGGCGAGGCCCTGGACCAGCGGCTGGAGACCCGCAGCCAGGAGATGGCCCGGCTCATCGACGGGCAGACCCGCGCCTTCCGCGCGGCGCTGGACGAGGCCTCCGGCACGCTCGGCACCTCGCTGTCGATGCATACCAGCGACTTCGCCCGCACCCTGTCGGAGACCGGCACGGAACTGGCCCATCTCATCGGCTCGCGCGGCGAGCGCGTCGCCGGCGAGCTGACCGCCATCGGCGACCGCCTCAGCCATATCCTGGACGAGCGCGGCACCAGCCTGCAGAGCGGCCTCGGCAGCCATCTCGACCAGATGGAGCACCTGATCGGCGAGCGCGGCAGCCAGTTGGTCGCCTCCTTCGACCAGCGCACCAGCGAGCTCGGCGAGACCCTCGACGGGCGTATCGAATCGCTCAATTCGACGCTCGACCTGCGCGCCGCCGCCATGGCGGATGCGCTCGACAGCCGCATCCAGGGCTTCGACGAAACCCTGTCGGGCGGCATCGAGCGCCTGTCGACGACGCTGGACGCCCGCACCGGCCAGTTCGAGACCACCCTCAACGAGCGCACCGTCGCCCTGTCGGACCTTCTGGAGGACCGCTCGCAGGCGATCACCCTGCAGCTCTCCGACAAGGTCGACCAGGTCGGCGCGACGCTGGGCGCCCGCGCCGAGGAGATCGGCACCAGCCTGTCGGAGCGCTCGCGCCTGATCGGTGAGGCGATCGAGCAGCATCTCGTCACCTTCGAGGGCTCGATCGGCTCGAAGGTCGAGCAGGCGGCGAACGCCATGTCCGACAAGGCCGAGCACCTGGCCAGCACCATGTCGCTGGGCACCGAGCGCATCGACCAGGCGCTGGATGCGCGGGCCCGCCAGATCAGCGAGACGCTGATCGCCCGCACCCGCGAGATCGCCGCCGCCTTTGTCGACGGCCAGACCGAGATGTCGAAGTCGCTGGACCAGCGCCTCACCGACGCCGGCGCGGTGCTGTCGCGCCAGAGCCAGGAACTCACCGACACGCTGTCCGACCGGATCGCCGAGATCAACGTCTCGCTCGGCTCCAAGGTGTTCGAGGTCGCCGAGACGCTCGACAGCCGCTCGGCCGAACTGGAGCGGATGCTGGCGGAGCGGCTTGCCGCGATCACCGGCACGCTGACCAGCGAGACCGAACGCGCCCGCGAGACCCTGTCCGAGGTGGTCATCGAGGCCGGCGGCACGGTCGACCGCCTGAGCGGCACGCTGTCGGGCGAAAGCAGCAAGCTCAAGGAGATCATCGAGACGACGCTCGATGAGGCGACCACCAAGCTGGAGGGCGAAGGCGCCCGCCTGCGCCAGATCGTGCTCGGCTCCATCGGCGAGGCGCGCGGCGCCCTGCAGAGCGAGAGCGAGAAGGCGGCCGGCGCCATCGTCGCCTCGATGACCGGCGCCACCGACACGCTGTCGGGCGAGGGCGACCGGCTGCGCGACCTGCTGCTCTCGGCGGTCGGCGAAGCCGCCCGCTCGCTGGCGGCGGAAAGCGAGAAGGCCCGCACCCTGTTCGTCGGCACGCTCGGCGAGATGAGCGGCGCGCTTGGCGGCGAAAGCGAGAAGGTCCGCGAGGACCTCACCCGCACGGTCGCCGATGTCGCCAGCACCCTGTCGGCGGAAAGCGAGCAGGCCCGCATGGTGCTGGCCCGCACCGTCGAGGAGATCCGCAACACCGTCTCCGGCGAGGCGGACGGCGTCCGCTCGCAGGTGGCGGGAGCCGTGCGCGCCGCCGCCGACCTCCTGGCCGAGCGCGGCAACGCGGTCGCCGAGGATCTGGTGGCCCGCGCCGATGCGCTCAACCAGGCGCTCGACGAGCGCGCCGGCACGCTGGCCGAGCTTCTCGGCACCGACGGCAACGCCGTCGTCGCCGCGATCGAGGACCGGGCCCAGGCCCTTGCCTCGCGCGTCTCGGAGATCCACGACGCGATCCTGGAGGCGATCACGGTCAAGGGCCGCGACGTCACCGACAACTTCGCCCGCACCGGCCTCGACGCCACCCGCAAGCTGGTGGAAGCCGGCGACGCGCTGGTCGCGACGCTGGACGAGCGCAGCACGTCGGCAGCCGAAGTGCTGACCCGCACCAAGGCGCAGCTCGAAGGCGACATCACCGGTCTGCTCGACCGGCTGACGGAGTCCAACGCCCTGCTCAGCGAGGTCATCGCCAATGCCGGCGACAATCTCGGCAAGGTGGAGACCTCGCTGTCGCGCAGCGCCGGCGCCTTCCGCACCGCGATCGACCGGGCGCTCAGCGAGACCTCGGCCTCGGCCGGCTCGCTGGAGAACCAGACCACGGTGCTCAAGCAGGTCTCGCAGGAGGTCCTCACGGACATTTCCTCGCTCGCCAGCCGCCTGGAAGGCCATGGCCGCATGCTCAGCGAGGCGGCCCGCAACCTCGACGAGACCAACCGCGAGGTCGACGCCCGCGTCGGCGAGCGCAAGACCGCGATCGAGGAGGTGGCGGACACGCTGCTCGCCAAGACCGAGGCGGTGGACAGCCTGATGCGGACCTTCTCCAAGCAGCTCGAATCGGCCCTTGCCGGCGCCGATCAGAAGAGCCGCGAGGTGACCAGCATGCTGACCGCCGCCGCCGAGGCGGCGACCACGGCGGTGACCGAGCAGTTCGAGTCGATGCGCCTGTCGGCGGGCCTGGAAGGCCAGAAGGCCCGCGAGGCGGTGCGCGCCGCCCAGGACGACATCGTCGCCGAAATGTCGAAGACCCTGTCGGACGCCTCCGAGCGCTTCACCGAGGCGACCAGCCGCATGCGCGACGTCGCCCGCGAGGTGCACCGGGAGCTGGAGAAGACCCGCGCCGAACTCAAGCGCGGCATTCTCGACCTGCCGGAAGAGGCGGAGCAGTCGGCCTCGGCCCTGCGCAAGATCGTCAGCGAACAGGTGCGCGCGCTCACCGAACTGTCGGAGATCGTCGCCCGCCAGTCGAACGTGCTCGACACCTCGCGCGCCGGCGAACGCACGGCAACGGCGACGCTCGCCACTGTCGCGGCGGCCGCGGCCCCTGCCCGCCAGGCGCCGGCCCCCGAGCCGGCCCCGCGCCAGCCGCCGGCGGCTCCCGCCCGCAGCGGCGAGATCCGCGGCGAACTGCGCCGCAAGACCTTGAGCGACTTCGACGCGCCGAAGCCGGCCCAGCCCGAGGCTCCGCGCAGCGGCGGCCAGGGCAAGGGCTGGGTCTCCGACCTGCTGCGCCGGGCCTCGCAGGACGAGGCCCCGACCGGCAACGAACCGCAGGGCCGCTCGCCGCTGCAGATGGTCGAGTCGCTGAACTCGCTGTCGATCGACATTGCCCGCGCGATCGACCACGAGACCTTCATCGACCTGTGGGACCGCTACAAGCAGGGCGAGAGGCACGTCTTCACGCGCCGCCTCTACACCCTGCAGGGCCAGCAGACCTTCGACGAGATCCGCCAGAAATACGCGCGCGATGCCGAGTTCCGCTCGGCGGTCGACCGCTACCTCGCCGATTTCGAGCAGTTGCTGTCCCAGGTCTCGCGCAACGACCGCGACAACATCATGAGCCAGACCTACCTGACCTCCGACACCGGCAAGGTCTATACCATGCTGGCGCATGCGAGCGGCCGGCTCGACTGAGCCGGCGGGCCAGCGGCCGGCTCGCCCGATGCGGGAAGGCGGCGGCCGGCTCGATTGAGCCGGGAAGGCGGTTCCCCCGCCCTCCCCGCACAGTGCAGATGACACGGCAGACGCGGTCCCTCGGGGCCGCGTTTGTCGTTTGGGGGTTGCCTTCGTGAGGCCCTCGGCTCGCCGGTCCCGGCTCGGCGCTGCGCGCCGTCCGGGATGACGCTGGGAGAGGATTGCGTCCCGGAGGACGCGGGGTTCGCGCGGGCGTGTCCTCGCCGCCGCTCAGGGTGCCAATGGTTCCCGGATCTCGCGATGCGCGTCCGGGGTGACCCCGGTGGGCGAGGCGGCCCCTCTCACTCAGGATGTCGTCCCGGCCAAGCGCAGCGCGAGCCGGGAACCAGAGGCACCCTCAGCAGGCATGAGGCGGAATGCGCTCCCCCACTCTCGGCTGTCATGCCTGCGAAGGCAGGCATTGGACTTGCTTCGCAAAAGTGGAGAGGGTTTCCTGGCCTTGGAGGGCTTTTGATGAAGCAGCAACGATTTACGCAGGAGTTCCGGGACGAAGCGGTTCGGCTGGTTGTTTCGGTTGGTCGTCGCCAG
>NZ_FYAW01000026.1:0-58393 GCF_900185735.1 Stappia sp. P2PMeth1
GCGGCCGCTGGCCGGCGACCGCCGCGAGGGCCCGCGCGCCGACACGCCGCGCAGCCGCCGCGAGGACCTGGCGGAGGATCTGGCCGAGGACCTGCGCGCCGACATGCGAGCCGCCGCTCCCGCCGAGGCGGATGCGGACGAGGCCGGCGCCAAGGGCGGCGGCAGGCTGTTTTCCGCCGGTGGCCGCCGCGCCGTGATGCTGGCCGCCGCCGCCGTCATCATCGCCGTCGGCGCCCTGCAGATCTTCAAGCTGGTCTCGCCGGGCGACCGCGACGTTGCGGCGCTCGCCTCTCCGCCGGCCATCGAGACGACGGCCGAGGCCCCCGCCGCCATCGCCGCCGGCGAGCCCGCTGTGCAGGTCGCGAGCGCCGATGCCCTGGCGCGCGCAGCCTCCGAGGCGGCTCCGCCGGACAGGGTGGCCGTCGCGCAGGATACGATGCCGAAGGCCGAGGCGCCCGCCGACGCGGACAGGCCGGCGGCGGCGGACGGCAGCGGCATTGCCGGCGAGCCGACGCCCGATTTCGCCTTCGCGCCTCCCGCACTGTCGGGCGACGGGTTTTCGGCCGCGCCCGGCGCGCTTGCCGCGCCGCTTCCCGGGTCGCAATTCCAGGCGCCGGGCAGCGCTCCGGCCTCGCTCGACATCGCGGCGCTGCCGCCCGCTTCGGTGCCGGGCGCTGCCATCGGCGGCATCCCCGCGGAAGCCGGCCCGATCGCGCTGCGCCAGGCGGCGGCCAGCGGCGATCCGGCCGCGCTCTTCGCCATCGCCGTCAACTACACGGAAGGCACCGGCGTGCAGCCGGACCTGAAACTGGCTGCCAGCTACTATCGCAAGGCCGCCGATGCAGGCCTTGCCCCCGCCCAGTACCGCCTCGGCAGCCTCTACGAGAAGGGGCGCGGGGTGGAGAAGAACCTGGAGACGGCACGCGACTGGTATCGCCGCGCCGCCGAGCAGGGCAACGCCAAGGCCGCGCACAACCTCGCCGTGCTCTATGCCGAGGGACCGTCCGGCACGCCGGAGTTCAACGACGCCGCCTACTGGTTCAAGAAGGCCGCCAATTTCGGCCTGGCCGACAGCCAGTACAATCTCGGCATCCTCTATGCCCGGGGGCTCGGCCTCGAGAAGAACCTGGTGGAAAGCTACAAGTGGTTCGCCCTTGCCGCCCGCCAGGGCGACCGGGACGCCGGCAACAAGCGCGACGAACTGGCCAACATGCTCTCGCGCGAGCAACTGGCCGAGGCGCGCATCGCCGTCGAGACCTGGAAGGAAGCGCCGCGCGCCATGTCGGCCAACCAGGTGGAGTTCAACCCGGCCTGGAGCGTGCCCGCGGAGACCGAGGCCCCGCGCGCCAGCGTTGCGGCCGACCCGCGCGAACTGGTGATGAGCGTGCAGAAGCTGCTGGCCGAGCGGGGCTACGATCCGGGCACGCCGGACGGCCAGGCCGGACCGCGCACCCGAGAGGCGGTGCGCGCGTTCCAGGAGGCCAGCGGCCTGCCGGTGACCGGCACGATCTCGCCGGAACTGGTGAAGGCGCTGGCCGGGGAATCGATCTGATCCGGCACCTCCCGCCGCATCCAGGCGGGAGACCGGACGGGGACGGGAAAGGGTGCGGCGCGCTTTTGCCCGTTTCACGTTGACACAAGGGAAGGTCGCAGGCTTTATCCTCTGGAAAAGCATGGGCTTCCGGGGGGCTGCGCGTTTGCCTGCCACGGGCAGCGGACGCAGCGGGTCATTTCGTCAATCTTCACGCCGCCGGTCGGGGACGGGCGGCCAATCCGCCGGTGTGCCGTGCAAGTTTACCTGCCCATCGCCGAATTGCCGATCAACATGTTCATGGTGTTCGGGATGGGCGGCGCCGTGGGCTTCCTGTCGGGCCTGTTCGGCATCGGCGGCGGCTTCCTGCTCACCCCGCTGCTGATCTTCTCAGGCATACCGCCGGCCATCTCCGTCGCCACCGTCGCCAGCCAGATCGTCGCCTCGTCGACCTCCGGGGTCGTCGCCTATTGGCGGCGCCAGATGATCGACTTCAAGCTCGCCTGGGTGCTGCTGATCGGCGGTGTGCTGGGCTCGGCGTTCGGCGTCTGGCTGTTCGGCATCCTGCAGACGGTCGGCCAGCTCGACCTTGTCATCTCGCTGTCCTACGTCACCTTCCTCAGCACCATCGGCGGGCTGATGCTGTTCGAGTCGCTGCGCGCCATGGCCCGGCGGCGCTCGGGCGCCATCGTGACGGCGCGCCGGCCCGGCCAGCACAACTGGGTGCACGGCCTGCCGCTGAAGATGCGGTTCTACCGCTCGCGCCTCTATGTCAGCGTCATCCCGATCATCGGGCTCGGCGCGATCATCGGCTTCCTCGGCGCGGTGCTCGGCATCGGCGGCGGCTTCATGATGGTGCCGGCGCTGATCTATCTTCTGCGGGTGCCGACCAACATCGTCATCGGCACCTCGCTCCTCCAGGTCCTGGTGACCATGGCGGCGGCGACCGTGCTGCATGCGATGTCGACCCAGTCGGTCGACATCGTGCTGGCCTTGCTGCTGATGGTCGGCGGCGTCATCGGCGCCCAGTTCGGCGCGCGCATGGGCCAGAAGCTGCGCGGCGACCAGTTGCGCCTGCTGCTGGCGCTGCTGGTGCTGAGCGTCGGCGTCCGCTTCGCGGTGAACCTGCTGGTCGAACCCGACGAGCTCTATGCGGTCGATGCGGCCCCGATCCTGGAGCCGGCGAAATGACCGGCCGCCGTCTCGCCCTTGCGCGCCTTGCCCTGCGCCTGGTTCCTGCGCTTGCAGCGCTGGCGGCGGCGCTGGCGCTGGCGGGCGGCGCCGTGCGGGCGGAGAGCCTGGTCTCGGCCCTGTCGGCCGATGTGGTGCGCATCGAGTCCAACTATACCGGTACCAACATCGTCGTCTTCGGCGAGATCGCCCGCGACGCGGCGACCGTCGGCCGGCCGGATGCCTACGACATCGCGGTGATCGTCTCCGGTCCGGAAACCGATGTCACGACCCGCCGCAAGGGGCGCTTTCTCGGCATCTGGGTGAACCGGGATTCGGAGGTCTTCGCCGACGTGCCGAGCTTCCTCGCCGTGCACACGACCCGGCCCGCCCATGAACTGGCGCCGCGTCCGCTGCTGGAGGAGCACCGCATCGGCCTGCGCTACCTCAACCTGCGGATCGCGCGCGCCTCCAATGTGCCGATCGGCGACCGCAGCAATTTCCGCGCCGCCTTCCTGCGCCTGCGCCTTGCCAGCGGGCTTTATGCGGAACGCTATGGCGTCATCGATTTCCTGAGCGAGTCGCTGTTCCGCACGTCGGTGCCGCTGCCGGCCAACATCCCGGTCGGCGACTACAGGGTGACGGTCTATCTGCTGCAGGGCGGCACGCTGCTGGCCGAGCAGGAACTGCCGCTGCGCGTCGCCAAGACCGGCTTCGAGCAGCACACCCACTGGTTCGCGCACCAGTATTCGGCGGCCTACGGCCTGCTGGCCGTGCTGCTGGCGGTGTTCACCGGCTGGCTGGCCGGAGTGATCTTCCGCCGCGATTGACGCGTATCCGCAGACAGGTGCCTTGAGCATATTCTCGTCGTTCAGGTCATTCCACCTGATCGAAAAGAAAGCGCTCTAGGGCAACGCGAATGTGTGGAGGCGAACGTGGCAGGGAGCAAACCCGATCTCACCCGCTTTGCGGCCCAGCCGGGTCCGGCCGTCGCCGTGCGGCTCGGCTATGCCGGGCTGCTCCCCTTCGTCTTCGGGGCCGCCTATCTCGGCCTTTCGGCCATTCCGGGCACCGAACTCCCGTTCGCCCGGACGGTCGCCTACGCCACCGCGGTCTATGGCGCGGTCATCCTGTCGTTTCTCGGCGGGGTGCGCTGGGGGATCGCAATGGCGGGGCGTCAGCGCGGCATGCGGGAATTCGCATATTCCGTGCTGCCGTCGCTGGTGGGATGGATTGCCGCCCTGCTGCCGCCGGTGGTGGCGATGGCGGTGCTGGCAGGCGGCTTCCTGATGCAGGGGGGCGGAGACCAGAGAGCCGCGGCCAAAGGGTCACTGCCGCTATGGTACGCCGCCTTGCGACGGCGGCTGAGCGTGGCGGTGACGCTGTCCCTGCTGGTCGCGGCCGCCGGCCTGCTGCTCGGCGGCATTGCGTAACCGCTCAGTCGGCGACGAGGCGGGTGGCGGTGAAGGGATAGAGCCGGCCTTCGCCGAGCATGAAGACCGAGAATTCGCGGGCCGGGAAATACGGCCCCCAAGCCTCGTCGAGGACGTTGAGGCCGCCGGTGAAGACGCCGAAGGCGGGCAGCACCAGCCGGGTGCCGTCGGTGGCGAAGCACGGCCGGCGCACGCTGCGGCCATAGCGGCGGATGCGGGCGGCCGGGTGCAGATGTCCGGCGATCTCGCCCAGCGGCGCGTCGCCGTGAGGTTCGTGGCGGAAGACAAGCCCGCCGAGCGCGACCTCGTCCACCGTCTCGCCGCACAGGCCGACCGGGGCGATGGGGTCGTGATTGCCGGTCACCCAGATCCACTCCCGCCCGAGCTGCAATGTCGTCAGCATCGCCCGGTAGGCGACCGGAAGCCGGTCGGAGCCTTCCCGGTCGTGGAAGCTGTCGCCGAGGGCGATCACCCGCGTCGGCTGGAAGGCATCGATGGCCTCGGCCAGTTTTTCCAGCGTCGCGGCCGTGTCGTAGGGGGGAAGCATCAGCCCCTTGCGGGCGAAGGAGGAGCCTTTCTCGAAATGCAGGTCGGCGACGACGAGCGTGTGCTCGTCCGGCCACCACATGGCACCGCTGTCGTGAAGGCCGACGATTTCGCCCGCGATGGAGATGTCGTGACACACGGGTGCAAAGCGTCGCGCTTCGTTGCGGGCAAGAAACGGCCTCACTCCATAGCCTCCTTGACCAGATCGCCAGCGGCCCCTGCGAGAAGCGCTTCCTGCGCCTCGCCGAACACGGGTTCCTTGCCGGTCTCCAGCATCACCGGAACGGCAAGCGGCGAAACCCGCGCAAGCGGAGTATGCGCGATTCGCCCCCGAATTCGGGCAAGAAGTTCGCCCAATCTGGAGATATCCAGAAGTCCTGTCGCCGCGTCCGCGAAGGTCGCCTGCAGCAGGATGTGGTCCGGCTCGTGCCGGCGCAGCACGTCATAGATCAGATCGGCGGAGACCGTAACCTGCCGGCCGCTCTTTTCCTGGCCCGGATGACGCCGCTCGATCAGCCCGGCGATCACCGCGCAGGTGCGGAAGGTGCGCTTCATCAGGCTCGATTCCGCCAGCCAGGCGTCGAGATCGTCGCCCAGCATGTCCTCGTCGAAAAGCTGGTCGAGCGACAATTGGCCGCGCATCATCAGGGCGTCGAGGTCGGCCAGCCCCCACACGGCCAGCGCGTAGTCATTGGCGACGAAACCCATGGGTTGGGCGCCGATCCGCTCCAGCCGCCGGGTCAGCAGCATGCCGAGCGTCTGGTGGGCGAGCCGCCCCTCGAACGGATAGCAGACGAGATAGTGCTTGTCCGCGCGCGGGAAGGTCTCGACCAGCAGCCCGTCGGGCTGCGGCAGGGCCGAGCGCAGCTTCTGGATCTCCAGCCACTCGCGCACCTGGTCAGGCAACTCCCGCCAGCTCGCCGGGTCGGCGAGCATCGCCCGCACCCCGGCGGCGAGATAGGTGGAGAGCGGAAACTTGCCGCCCTGGTAGGACGGGATCTTCGGCGCCTCGGCGCGGGCGCGCGAGACATAGGCCTCGTTCTCGCGCAGGCCCTCGAAGCGCAGGATCTCGCCGGCGAAGAGGAAGGTGTCGCCGAGGGCGAGCTGTTCGACGAACCATTCCTCGATCTCGCCGAGCATGCGCCCGCCGCGGCCGATCGGCGTGCGCCGGCCTTCCGACTTCGAGCGCACCAGGCGGACCTTGAGCATCGGCGCCTCGACGATGGTGCCGACATTGAGCCGGTATTGCTGGGCGACCTTGGGGTGCGACAGGCGAAAGCGCCCGTCCGGCTGCCGCTTCAGCCTTGCGTAGCGGTCATAGGTCCTGAGCGCATAGCCGCCGGTGGCGACGAAATCGACCACCTGCTCGAAGCGCTCCCAGGAAAGGTCGCGATAGGTCTCGGCCGAGCGGATCTCGTCGAACAGCTCCAGCGGGTCGAACGGGCCGGCGCAGGCGCAGCCGAGCACATGCTGGGCAAGCACGTCGAGCGCGCCCTTGCGCAAGGGCGGCGTGTCCTGCTTGCCGGCGCGCGAGGCATCGAGCGCGGCCTTGCACTCCAGCACCTCGAACCGGTTGGCCGGCACCAGGATGGCGCGCGAGGGCTCGTCCATGCGGTGATTGGCGCGGCCGATGCGCTGGGCAAGGCGGCTTGCCCCCTTGGGCGCGCCGACATTGATGACGAGATCGACATCGCCCCAGTCGATGCCAAGGTCGAGCGAGGAGGTGCAGACGATGGCGCGCAGGGCGCCGGAGGCCATCGCCGCCTCGACCTTGCGCCGCTGGCCGACATCGAGCGAGCCGTGATGCAGGGCGATCGGCAGGTTGTCCTCGTTGGCGTGCCACAGCGCCTGGAACAGCATTTCCGCCTGCGAGCGCGTGTTGACGAAGACCAGCGAGGTCCGGTGCCGCGCGATGATCCGGTAGATGTCGGGCACCGCATGGCGGGCCGAGTGTCCCGACCAGGGCAGCCGCTCGTCGCTGTCGAGGATGGTGATGTCGGGCTCGGCCCCGCCCGCCACCGTGACGAGATCGGAGAGCGCGCGGGGCGCGCCCTCGCGCTGCGGCACCAGCCAGGCGCGCAGGTCGTCCGGCTCGGCGACGGTCGCCGACAGGCCGATTGAGCGCAGGGACGGGGCGATCCGGCGCAGCGCCGCAAGTCCGAGGGCAAGCAGGTCGCCGCGCTTGGAGGTGACCAGCGCATGCAATTCGTCGAGGATCACCGTGTCGACGCTAGCCAGCATCTCGCGCCCCTGCGCATCCGACAGCAGCAGGGCGATCTGCTCCGGCGTCGTCAGCAGGATGTCGGGCGGAACCTGTTTCTGCCGCTGCCGCTTGTGCGCGGGCGTGTCGCCGGTGCGGGTCTCGATGCGGATGTCGAGGCCGATCCCGGCGACGGGAGCCTCCAGGTTGCGGGCAATGTCCACCGCCAGCGCCTTCAGCGGCGAGATATAGAGCGTGTGGACGCCTTGCCGCGCGCCGGCCGAACCGGGCTTGCGGCGCGGGCGCTGCGACAGGGCGACGAGGCTGGGCAGGAAGCCGGCCAGCGTCTTGCCGGCGCCGGTCGGGGCGATCAGGAGCACCGAGCGCCGCGTGCGCGCGGTCTCCAGCAGCTCGAGCTGATGCGCGCGCGGGCTCCAGCCGCGGCTTTCGAACCAGCGGGAGAAACGTTCCGGCAGCAGGGGCGGCGCGGTGGCATCCATCGGCTTCAGAGATAGTTGTTCCGTGTCTGTTCGTCGAGCCGCGATCCATTCCCAACCGGCCCGAACGCCCCTACATAGGAAAGATGATGCGTGAGGCTTCCTCTTCCGCCGGGACCGCCGGTGGCGACGTGCTGACCCTGACGGCGGAAGGGCTCTACTGTCCGGCCGGCGGGTTTCACATCGATCCCGTGCGTCCCGTCGACCGCGCGCTGGTGACCCATGGCCATGCCGACCATGCGCGCCCCGGCAACGGTGCGGTGATGGCCTCGCGCGAGACGCTCGACATCATGGCGATCCGCTACGGCGAGGATTTCACCGGCGTCCGCCAAGAGGCCGTGCCGGGCGAGGCGGTCCGGATCGGTGACGTTTCCGTCTCCTTTCATCCGGCGGGCCATGTGCTCGGCTCCATGCAGGTGAAGATCGAGACGGCGCAGGGCATGCGCACCGTCGTCTCCGGCGACTACAAGCGCCAGGCCGACCCGACCTGCGCCCCGTTCGAGCCGCTGGCCTGCGAGGTCTTCGTCACCGAGGCGACCTTCGGCCTGCCGGTGTTCCGCCATCCGCCGGTGGCCGATGAGATCGGCAAGCTGCTGAAGAGCCTGTCGCTGTTCCCGGAGCGGACGCATCTCGTCGGCGCCTACTCGCTCGGCAAGGCGCAGCGGGTGATCGCCGAACTGCGCGCCGCCGGTTACGGGCGCACGATCTACCTGCACGGGGCGCTGGAGCGGCTTTGTGCCTATTATCAGGCGCAAGGGATCGACCTCGGCAGCCTCGAACCGGTCGGGCGGCAGGCGAAGGAACTGGCCGGCGAGATCGTGCTGTGCCCGCCGGGGCAGCTTGCCGACCGCTGGGCCCGGCGGTTCGGCGACCCGGTGACGGCGGTGGCCAGCGGCTGGGTGCGGGTGCGGGCGCGCGCCCGCCAGCGCGGCGCCGAACTGCCGCTGGTGATCTCCGATCATGCGGACTGGGACGGTCTGCGGGAGACGGTGGCGCAGACCGGGGCCGGCGAGATATGGGTTACGCATGGCGCCGAGGACGCTCTCGTCCACTGGTGCCGGCAGCAGGGGCTGGCCGCCCGTCCGCTCAACCTCCTCGGCTATGGCGACGAGGGCGATGCGGCGGAGCCGGCAGGCAAGGGCAAGGCGGCGGAAACGGCCGCCGGGATCGGGAGCGAGACATGAGCGAAGAGCAGCGGGAACCGGACGGTCTGGCGGAGCCGGACGAGGGCTACGACGAGGATCTTCTCGATCTGTTCGACGACTATCGCGAGTCCTTCGAGGACTACGACGCGGAAGGGGTGGCCGACTGCTTCGCCTATCCGGCGGTGATCTGGCAGTTCGGCAAGGGCAATGTCTTCCAGGACGAGGAGGAACTGCTCGAGAATATCGAGACGCTGTTCGCCGCGCTGGAAAAGGAAGGGGTGGTGACCTCGGCCTTCGACATTCTCTCCGCCCATGTGGAGGGCGATGCCGCCATGGCGACGCTCACCTGGACCCAGTCGGACGCCGACGGCGAGCCGGTGATCGAGTTCACCTGCCACTACCATCTGATCTATGACGGCGATGCCTGGCGCATCGCCATGATCGTCAACGAGCCCTGAGGCGCTCCGGCGAGGGACGATGCAGCGTTTCGCCGCCCTGCTGGACAGGCTGTCCTTCGAGCCGCGCCGGTCCGCCAAGCTCGCGCTGATGGCGGACTATTTCCGCAGCGAGAGCGACCCGGCGCGGGGGCTGGCGCTTGCTGCGCTGACCGGCGGTCTCAACTTCCGCCACGCCAAGCCGGCGATGCTGCGGGCGCTGGTGGCCGAGCGGGTCGATCCGCACCTGTTCGAGCTCTCCTACGACTTCGTCGGCGACCTTTCGGAGACCATCGCGCTGATCTGGCCGGCGGCGGAAGGCGGGGAGAACGCGCGGCCGGAATTGCCCGAGGTGGTGCAGCGGCTGCAGCAGGCCGGGCGCGGCGAGGCGCCCGGCATGATCGCCGGATGGCTCGATGCGCTCGACGAGACCGGCCGCTGGGCGCTGCTGAAGCTGGTGACCGGGGGGCTGCGCGTCGGCGTCTCCGCGCGCCTTGCCAAGACGGCGGTCGCCGCGCTCGGCCCATTGCAGGCGGACGATATCGAACAGGTCTGGCATGGGATGTCGCCGCCCTATGACGGCCTGTTCGCCTGGGCGCTGGGCGAGGGGGAGCCGCCGCAAACCGACGATCCGGTGCCGTTCCGCCCGGCGATGCTGGCGCATCCGCTGGAGCCGCGCGACATCGAGGCGCTGGATACGGCCGACTTCGCAGCCGAGTGGAAATGGGACGGCATCCGCGTGCAGGCCGCCGCGTCGAAGGGGCAGGACGGGCGCCTGCGCCGGCGGCTCTACAGCCGGACGGGCGACGACATTTCGGCCGCCTTTCCGGATCTGGTGGAGACGCTCGACTTCGATGCCGCGCTCGACGGCGAACTGCTGGTGGTGATCGACGGCATCGCCCAGAGCTTCAACGCCCTGCAGCAGCGCCTCAACCGCAAGACCGTCTCGGCGAAGCTGATGCGCGAACTGCCGGCGGCGATCCGGGCCTATGATCTGCTGGCGCTCGGCGGCGAAGATCTGCGCGAGCGGCCCTTCCGCGAGCGCCGGGCGCTGCTGGAGCGGTTTCTCGGCGAGCTCGACCATCCGCGCATCGATCTGTCGCCGCTGGTGCCATCACCCAACTGGCAGGCGCTGGCCCGGGCCCGCGAGGCGCCGGCCGACCATCACGAGGGCGAGGATGCCGCGGCGATCGAGGGCCTGATGCTGAAGCGCTGGGACGCGGCCTATGTGCCGGGCCGGCCCAAGGGCCAGTGGTACAAGTGGAAGCGCGACCCCTTCCGCGTCGATGCGGTGCTGATGTATGCGCAGCGCGGCCACGGCAAGCGCTCCTCCTATTATTCCGACTACACGTTCGGCGTTTGGCGGGAGGGCGGGGAGGGGGCCGAGCTCGTGCCGGTCGGCAAGGCCTATTTCGGCTTCACCGACGAGGAGCTGCTGGAGATCGACCGCTTCGTGCGCCAGAACACTATCAACCGCTTCGGCCCGGTGCGCGAGGTGCGGCACGAGCCGCAGGCGGGGCTGGTGATCGAGGTCGCCTTCGAGGGGCTGAACCGCTCCCCCCGCCACAAGTCCGGCCTGGCGATGCGCTTTCCCCGCGTGGCGCGGCTGCGCTGGGACAAGCCGCCGGCGGAAGCCGACCGGATCGAGACGCTGCTGGCCCTGCTGCCGCAGGACGAGGTCTCTGCCGCAACTTGATATTCCCGCGGCGTGGCCCGAGGTCACTTGATTGCCGGACCGTCCCGTCGCAGGGTGCCTCGCAACGAGTCCCGAGCGAGGTCCGCAGCGCATGCAACGTGTCATCGACTATTACTACACCCACGCCTCTCCCTGGGCCTATCTGGGCCACACGACCTTTCTGGAGATGGCGGACAGGCTCGGCCATGCGGTGCGTTTTCGGCCGGTGTCGCTGGCTGCCGTCTTTCCCGAGAGCGGCGGCCTGCCGCTGGCCCGGCGCCACCCGATGCGACAGGCCTACCGGCTCATCGAACTGCAGCGCTGGCGCGCCCATCGCAAGCTGCCGCTGACGCTGCAGCCGGCGTATTTTCCGGTCAATCCGGAGCTTGCCGACAGGATTGCCGTGGCGCTGGCCGTCGATGGCGGGCCGGTTGCCGCCTATTCGCAGGCCGCGTTCGAAGCGCTGTGGGTGAACGAGAAGGACATTGCCGAGGAAGCGGTGCATGTCGAGATTCTCGCCGGCCTCGGTCTCGATCCGGAGCGGGTGATCGGCCAGGCGGGCGAGAAGACGACCGTCGAGCGCTATGAAGCGCACCATGCCCAGGCCCTTGCCGAGGGCGTGTTCGGGTCGCCGAGCTATGTGCTGAACGGCGAAGTGTTCTGGGGACAGGACCGGCTGGGCCTGCTGGAGGAGGCCCTGGAGAGCGGCCGGCCGCCCTTCGAACTGCCGTGATCGCGCGGCCTGCTGCCGCGCTTTCGCCATGCCGGTCCGCTACCACGCTACTCGGTTCCGACCCGCGGAGAGCGATATGAAGAGGATAGCATTCTGCCTGGCATTTGGTTTCGCCGTCAGTCCTCTTGTGGCGCTGGCGCAGTCCGGTGACCGGCCCGATGTCGACCCCGACCGCTACGTGCTGTCGCCGGCCGGCGACAGCTTCCTGCGGCTCGACCGCCAGAGCGGGCGCATCGCCCAATGCCTCAAGCGCGAGGAGGGCTGGCGCTGCGTTCTGGTGCCCGATGCCCAGATCGTTCTGGAACAGGAGATCGCGCGTCTGTCCGACGAGGTGGCGAGCCTGCGCGCGGAAAACCGGCGCCTGGCCGAAAAGGCCGGCGAGCCGGCGCTGGAGGAGGGCAAGCCACGCGCGGCCCCCGGCGGCAGCGGCAGACACGCCCTGACCCCGGAGGAGGAGAAGGAGATCGACCGGGCGATGGACTTCACCGAACGGGCGATGCGCCGCTTCTTCGGGTTGATGAAGACCCTGCGCGAGGAATATGACAGCTTCGCCCGATGAAGCGGCCGCGGAGGCGGCCGCGCCATCGTCGGGCCGTCATCTCTTCATCGCGTCCTTGACGATGGCGCCGCGCACCTGATCCTCGAGCCGGACGGCCCGCCGCGTCTTCAGGCTCATGGTCAGCGCGACCACGTCGCAGATCAGTGCCAGCCGGTTTGTGCGCGCCTCGAACAGATAGTGGCGGAACGAGAAGGTCGAGGCCGCCGCGCCGGTCACCCCGCTGAGCGTCATCACCGTGTCGCCGAGCTTCAGCGGACTGGTCCAGACGAGCTTCATCTCGACGGCGACGCGGCCGAGGTCGCGCGCCTCGAGCCAGGCCTCGGTCATCGGCGTGCGGTTCCACAGATGCGGGGCGGCCTCGCTGAAACAGGCGAGGGCGAAGGCGTCCTCGGCGCGTCCGTCCGGCCCGATATGGCGGGGCAGAACCGTCGCCCGATGGGTGAGGGTCCCGCCGGCGGCCTCGACCTGGCGGGCGGTGAGCGAGGTCGCCTCCGGCGTCGTCGCCAGGCCGCGCGGCAGGGCGGCGTCCGGCATCGGAGCGGCGGCGGCGTCGAAGCGTTTGCGCAACTCGCGCGCCATCTGGTCCGATGGGGCATAGCCGTCGACCGCGGTCGCCGCGAGGGCGCCGTCGATGGTGCGCCGCAATTCGTGCACCACCGTGAGCATGTAGGGGCCGTCGAAGGCAATGTGGCTGGTCATGACCAGCGTGTCGCCGGAATAGAGCTCCGCGTGATAGCGCACATGCCGGGCGCGACGGACGCCGGCGAGCGCGTCGCTCAAGCCCGTCAGCAGGCGAAACTGGCGGTCGGCCTCGTCGAAGCGCGCCAGGTAGAACTGGACGTTGAGATGATCGTTCTCATCGCATTCCCAGCAGTTCACGAAGGAAAACAATGTCTCGAAGGCAGGCATGATCGGCTCCTCGGGAGCATGTGGGACTGGATGGAAAGGGTCAGGCCAAGGCGAGGCTGCGGACGAGGAAGTCCTCGACCGCCCGGTTGCTCGCCCGGGCGATCTCCAGATCGAAATGCTGGAAGACGTGGCAGCCTCCCGGATGGACGGCGAGTTCGGCCGGGTTGCCGGCCGCCGTCCAGCGGGCCTGCATGAACAGCGTGTCGTCGAGCAGGGGATCGGCGCTGCCGACGACGAAATGCGCCGGTATCAGTCCGGAAAGATCGGCGAGCAGCGGCGAGATGTCGGGATCCGCCGGGTCGTCGCCCTGCGCCAGATAGTGGCGGACGAACATCTTCAAGTCGCGGGTGTTGAGCACCAGCTTGTCGTCGCCCCAGGCGCGGGCGCTCGGCGTCAGCCGCAGGTCGAAGCAGCCGCAGGCGAACACGGCGGCACCGAAGCGCGAGGGCAGGCCGGCGTGTCCGCGCAGCCGCAGCAGCACGGTGGCGGCAAGGTGCGCGCCGGCCGATTCGCCGCCGATGGCGAACCGGTTGCCGCCGAACAGCTTTTCTCCCTCGCGCAGCAGCCAGGCCGCCGCCGCCTCGCAGTCGTCCGGCCCTTGCGGATAGGGGTGCTCCGGCGCCAGCCGGTAGTCGCAGGAGACGGCGGTGAGGCCCGTCGCCTCGGCGATCTCGGCAAGGCGCGGGTCCTGCTCGTCGGCCGCGCCCAAGGTCCAGCCGCCGCCATGCAGGTGCAGATAGGCGCCGGTGGACGGGCGGGTCCTCGGCTCCAGGATGCGCAGGCGCACCTCGCCATGGGGACCGGGAATCGCGATGTCGCGCGCATGCGGCGAGCGGGGCGGCCGCGGGAAGGGGCCAAGCCCTTCCGCCCGTCGTTCGCGGATCACCGAGGGCGGGTAGGACCACTGGTCCGGCAACAGGCTCAGGCGCCGCAGCAGGTCGCGGTTGAAGGCCCGCGTCTGCTCGGAGACCTCTCCGAAGGGCGTGGTGCAAGATTGGTCTGCGGCCATGTCGCCTGGCGCCCCGTCTGCCTGTCGTGCCTGAAGGAAGATTCCAACGCGCAGGCTACTGGCATGACACCCCCCTGCCAAGCCCCAACCCGTTAAAGCCATTGATCTATCGGCAGGTCCGACGAGAGAGGGGGCGGCGACCGCCGATTTGCCCGCCTTGCGTGCGACAGGCACTGACTGCATACTCCGTCCCCGTGGCGAGGCAGGCGGAACCATGCGGCAGAGCTATCGCAACCCGACCTTTGAAACCTGGACCTTCGAGGACGACGGGCTCGACCTGCGCCAGCGCATGGGGCGGCTGATGGTCGCGACCACGGGACAGCGCTTCTACGGCATCGGCCGCAGCCTCGGGGCCTGGCTGGCCGAGCAGAATGCCCGCGACGGCGAGCTGTCGGTGTTTCTCCGGCACACCTCGGCCTCGCTGACCATCCAGGAGAACGCCGATCCGGACGTGCAGGCCGACCTGCTCGACGCCTTGGCGCGGCTCGCGCCGGAGGATGCCGGCTGGCGCCACCGCTCGGAAGGACCCGACGACATGCCGGCGCATGTGAAGACCATGCTGACCGGCGTCAGCCTGCGGGTGCCGGTGGTGGCCGGGCGGCTGGACCTCGGCACCTGGCAGGAGGTCTATCTGGTGGAGCACCGGCGCGACAGCCAGCAGCGCAGCCTGACGCTGCGCTATCTGGGCACCTGAGCCGGCTCCGCCGTCAACCGTCCGCGAACTTGCGGCAAGCCTCGACCAGGGCCGCGACGATGCCGGGCTCGCTGGCCGCGTGGCCCGCATCCTCGATGATCTTCAATTCCGCCTCGGGCCAGACGGCGGCAAGGTCGACGGCATTCTTCGCCGGCGTCACCACGTCATGCCGGCCGTGCACGATGACCGCCGGAATATGGCGGATCCGCCCGACATTGCGCAGCAACTGGTCGTCATGGGTCAGGAAGCCGCCATTGACGAAGTAATGCGTCTCGATGCGGGCGAAGGCATGGGCATAGTGCGGATCGGAGAAGGCCGCCTCGCGCGCCGGGTCGCGCAGGACCGAGAGGGTGGAGCCCTCCCAGCGGGCCCAGCGTGTCGCCGCCTCGAATTGCATCGCCTCGTCCGGACCGGTGAGGCGCCGGTGATAGGCGGAGATCATGTCGTTGCGCTCGTCCTCGGGGATCAGATCGCGGAACGGCGCGAACAGGTCCGGATAGAGCCAGCTTGCTCCCTCCTGGTAGAACCACAGCAATTCCGCCCGGCGGAGCAGGAAGATGCCGCGCAGAACCAGCGCGGTGACCCGCTCGGGATGGGTCTGCGCATAGGCCAGCGTCAGCGTCGATCCCCAGGAGCCGCCGAACACCTGCCAGCGGTCGACGCCCAGATGCTCGCGCAGCCTTTCGATGTCGGCGACGAGATCCCAGGTGGTGTTCTCGCGCAGCTCCGAATGCGGCGTCGAACGGCCGCAGCCGCGCTGGTCGAACAGGACGATCCGGTAGCGGGAGGGATCGTGAAAGCGGCGCATGATCTCGCCTGCGCCCCCACCGGGCCCGCCATGCAGCATCACCACGGGGATGCCCTGCGGATTGCCGCATTCCTCGAAATACAGCGTGTGCAGCTCGCTGACGGCAAGCTGTCCGGTGCGATAGGGGTCGATGGGCGGAAAAAGCGCGTCGGTCATGGTCGGGTCCGTCTGCACGGGTCGTGTGGGGAGGGGAAGGTAGCGCGAAGTCCTGCGGCTGTCGCCTGTGGCATGGGGTGGCCTCGGCACTGTCCCCCGGAACTCGCCGGGGCGCTGGAGCTTACGGCGCGCCGTCAAGCATTCCCGGGCGGCCGGCGGGCTTGCGGAACTCCTCCACCATCGCCTGGACGTGGCGCGAGGGGGCGGGGGTGAGCAGGCTGACGAGGATGGTGACCGCGAAGCCGACCGGCAGGCCGAAGATCGCCGCCGACGTGTTGCGGATGCCGAACCACTCGGCCATGCCGCCATATTGCGTCAGCACCAGATAGGCGAGCGTCAGGCCGAACCCGGCGAGCATGCCGCTGACCGCGCCCGCCGCCGTGCAGCGCTTCCACCAGATGCCGAGCACCAGGGCCGGGAAGAACCCGGCGGCGGCCAGCGAGAAGGCCCAGGCGACCATCGACAGCAGGTCCGAGGGGCGGCTCGCGGCAAGGACGGCTGCCAGGGTGGCGGATGCCAGCAGGAACAGGCGAGCGACCAGCAGGCGGCGGCTCGCCGGGGCGCGGGCATCGACCACCCGGTAATAGACGTCGTGGCCGAGCGCGTTGCCGATCGCCAGCAGCAGCCCGTTGGCGGTGGACAAGGTGGCGGCCAGCGCGCCGGCGGCGACGAGTCCGGCGATCACATAGGGCAGCCCGGCGATCTCCGGCAGCGCCAGCACGATGACGTCGCGGTCGATGGCAAGGTCGCCGAGGCGCAGCACGCCGGTGTTCTCCGGCATGGCGGCGCAGGCCTCGCGCACCGCCGCCGCCGAGGCTGCGGCGCGGCCGCAGATCTCGACAAGCCCGAGCCGGCCATAGCTGTAGATCCAGTCGGGCAGCGCCTGCAGGCCGGCGCCGATGACATTCTGGTAGACCTCCAGCTTGGCGAAGGCCGCATAGGCCGGCGCGGTCAGATAGAGCAGGAGGATGAAGCCGAGGCTCCAGCCGGCGGAACGGCGGGCATCGCGCACGCTCGACGTGGTGAGGAAGCGCATCAGCAGATGCGGCAGGGAGGCGGTGCCGATCATCAGGCAGACGATGAGGGCGGTGAAGTTCAGCCGGTCGAGCGCCTCTCCCGGCACGAGGTGCCGCACCAGCGTGGCGCGATCGGCAAGGCCGCTGGCGAGCATCTGCTGTTCCAGCGCGGCGATCTGCTCAAGCGCCTCGCCATAGGCGAACTGGACCACCGGCACGCCGAAATGCTGGGCGGACAGGATCGCCACCGGCAGCATGAAGGCAATGATCAGCACCAGATACTGGGCGGCCTGGGTCCAGGTGACCGACCGCATGCCGCCGAGCAGCGAGCACACCAGCACCGTGCCGAGGCCGACATAGACGCCGGTCTCGAAGGAGATGCCGAGGAAACGCGAGGCGATCAGGCCGGTGGCATAGAACTGCGCCACCACATAGGTGAAGGAACAGGCGAACAGTACGGCGACGCCGGTGAGCCGTGCCGCGTGGCCGCCGAAGCGCGCCGCCAGGAAGTCGGGAATGGTGAAGGCGCCGAACTTGCGCAGATAGGGCGCGATGAGCACGGCGATGAGGACGAAGCCGCCGACCCAGCCGAGCAGGTAGGCGAGGCCGTCGAAGCCGAGCATGTAGAGCGTGCCGGCAAGGCCGATGAAGGAGGCGCCGCTCATCCAGTCGGCGGCGGTCGCCATGCCGTTGTAGAGCGCGGGAACCTGGCGCCCCGCCACATAGTAGTCGGCAACGTGCACCGTGCGGCTGGCGACAGCGATGCCGGCATAGAGCGCAAGGGTCGCGGTCACCAGCAGGAAGCCGATGATCGGGCCGGGGACGCCGATCTGCTCCAGGACGATCAGCCCGGCGATGAAGACGGCCAGCAGGGCGGCAACGATCCCGTAGAGCTGCCCGGCATGGCTTGCGAACTTGTCCGTCCTCACCGGATATCCTCCCCGGCGTCGAACGGTTCGGGCTCGGCAACGCCTCCCTCGCGGTCGAGGCGTTCCTGGCGGAAAATGAACCAGACGGTCAGCAGCAGGACGAGGAGGAGCGAGCCTTGCGCCGCCATGAAATAGCCGAGCGGAAAGCCGGCGATCACCACGGCGTTGAGGCGGTCGGCAAAGGCGGGCACGACGAGAACGAGAACCGCGAGCAGGACGATCGTGACGGCCGCAAGGCCGACCGTGCGCCGCCAGCGGCGCGCCGGCAGGTCCCTTGCCTGCTTTCCGTATCCGATCATTCGAGCCCTCCGGCGCCGCGACAGGCGTTCGCTTCTGGATATGCGATTCGTGGGGCGGCCGGTATGGGCGCCCCGACATCTTGCAGGATTGCCCGTGGACCGCAAAAGCGCCAGCGGCAAACGCTGTTTGCAGGTGTCCGCAACCGTCGCTTGATGCGGAGCGGGCCTGTGGCGATAATGTCCGTGAATGCCGGTCAGCCGCAGGCGCCGGTCGGGGGGAGCGGTGCCGCGATCTCGCTGGAGGAAAGTGGCGCGCCCATCGGGTCGAGGAGGGCCTGACGGGGGCGATGCACGATGACTCGCGGTCAGCGTTTATGGAGGAAACCGGCGTGCCGGACAACGCGACGTATCACTTCGTGGTTGCGGACGATCATCCCTTGTTTCGCGGCGCGCTGCGCCAGACCATCGAGCTTCTGTATCCGGGAGCGGGGATCGCCGAGGTGGGAACGCTCGAGGATGCGGCCGCCGAACTCGAACGCCACGGCGAGGTCGACCTGCTGCTGCTTGACCTCGCGATGCCGGGCATGCGCGGATTTTCCGGGCTGATGTACCTGCGCGCGCAATACCAGAGCGTGCCCGTGGTCGTCGTCTCAGCCAGCGAGGATGCGGGAACGATCCGCCGCTGCATGGAACTGGGCGCGTCCGGGTTCATCCCGAAATCGCTCGGCATCGAGGTGATCCGCGAGGCGGTGTCGCAGGTGATGGCCGGCGGAAGCTGGACGCCGCCCGACGTGGATCTGGGCGAGGCCGACAGCGAGGCCAGCGCCATGGCGCAGCGCCTGTCGACCCTGACGCCGCAGCAGGTCCGTGTGCTGATGATGCTCTCCGAAGGGCTGCTGAACAAGCAGATCGCCTATGAACTCGCCGTCTCCGAGGCGACGGTAAAGGCGCATGTCTCGGCGATCCTGCAGAAGCTCGGCGTCGAAAGCCGGACGCAGGCGGTCATTGCGGCGGCCAAGATCGAGCAGGGACAGTGGCTGACGGCGGAGGTGCGGTGACGGGTCCGGCAGGGCAATCCTGGCGGGGCGGGCCGCAGTTCAGGGCGTGACGCGGGCCCTGGGGCTTGGATAGCCGACCCCGCCCTGATGGCCGTAGCTCTTCTGATGGCAGTCGCTGCAGGCGGAGATCACGTCCATCGCCATCGGCGATCCGTTCGGCGAGACCGCCATGTAGAACCAGTCGTCGGTTTGCGGCGAGCGGCCCGCCTCGACCTTTTCCATCAGGAAGAGTGGTCCGGGCTGGGTGCGGCCCTGCTCGTCGATGGCGAAGGATTCCAGTGCAAGCAAGCTGCCGGCGGGCATGACCACACCCGTTTCCTTGAACTGCAGGTATTCGTCCGCGCCGATCTCGTTCACATAGGTGACGAGCAGGCGCTCGCCGTGAAAGCCGGACGCGGCCGGATAGGCGCTGGCGGGGACCCAGGACCGGTAGGTTTCGACATAGTCGGCGGGAATCCAGCGCTTGTCGCCCTGCCGGTAGCCTTCGAGCAGGGCGTCCTTGAGACAGTCATAGACATCGGCCAGCTCCTCCGGGCTCAGAGCCTGTCCGGCCTTGCCCGCCTCGCAGGCCGCCTGCGCGGCCGCGCCGGCCAAGAGCAGGGCCGTTGCAGCGAGCAGGGGCGTCAGCAGTCTCGTCATCTGGGTCTTCCTCATGCAATCCCGGGGGCGGACCGGGGCCCCTGGTGCCGGGCCGGGAGCAACCTGCAGCCACAATATCGGCGTGGATGAGGCAAGCCTTTGCACGGATGCAGGAGCGCGGGCGTGACGCGGATCACTCGGCGGCGGCCGGACGCCCGGCGCTGCGCACGCGAGACAGAAAGGCTCTGAGCGCCGCCGGCTTCACCGGCTTGTTGAGCATCTCGATGTCCTTGCCCGCCGCTTCCGCGCGCACGCCCTGGCTCCGGTCGGCGGTGACCAGCAGGGCCGGGATCTCGATGCCGAAGCGCCAGCGAAGCTGCACGACGGCTTCGACGCCCGTGCCCTCGTCCAGGTGATAGTCGACGACCAGCACGTCGGGCCGCTCGCCCGCCTCGAAGGTCTTGCGGGCGGCCTCGCGCGCGTCGAGCGCCGTCGTCACCTTGCAGCCCCAGCCGGTGAGCAGCACCCGCATGCCGTCGAGGATCTGCGGCTCGTTGTCGATCGCCAACACATGCAGCCCCTGGAGCGGAGCGTTCTGCGGGGCGGGAGCAGGGTGGGACGCCAGTGCGGGAACGGTGGCGGCCATCGGCAGTTCGATGGAGAAGCGCGAGCCGCGCCCGGCATCGGACACAAGCGCCACCGGATGGTCGAGCACCCGCGCGATGCGCTCGACGATCGACAGGCCGAGACCGAGGCCGCGTGCCTCGCGGGCGCCGTCGTCGAGCCGGTGAAACTCCATGAAGATCAGCTTCTGCTTCGATTGCGGAATGCCGATGCCGGTGTCGAACACCTCCAGTACCACCTTGCCGCGCCGGCGCCTGACGCCCACCAGCACCTTGCCGCTGCGGGTGTATTTGATCGCGTTTGAGATGAGGTTCTGGAGCAGCCGGCGCAGCAGCCGGCGGTCGGAGCGGACACTGAGGCTGGTCGGAAGGATCACGAGGCGCAGGTTCTTCTCCTCCGCCACCGGCTCGAATTCGGTGCGCAGCGGGCTGAGGATTTCCTCCAGCCGGAAGACCGTGATCTCCGGCTTCAGGGCGCCTGTGTCGAGACGCGAGATGTCGAGCACCGCGCCGATGATCTCCTCCACCGATTCCAGCGAGGCGCCGACATTTTGAACGAGATGCTTGAGTTCGCCTTCCGTGAAGCGCTCCGTCAGGCTGGAGGCATAGAGCCGGGCGGCGTTGAGCGGCTGCAGGATGTCGTGGCCGGCGGCGGCGAGAAAGCGGGTCTTGCCGATATTGGCTTCCTCGGCCAGCGCCTTCGCCTGGGTCAGTTCCTCGTTGACGCGGGTGAGTTCGAGCGTGCGCTCGCGCACCCGCCGCTCCAGCGTCTCGTTGGCCTTTGCCAGCGCCTCCTCGCCGAGCACCCGTTCGGTGATGTCGGTATAGGTGGTGACGATGCCCCCGTCCGGCATCGGGCTGGTGCGCACTTCCAGCACGAGACTGCTGCCGGTCAGATGCTCCTGGAAGGTCTCGTGCCGCACCGCCAGCTTGTCGAGGCGGTCGCCGACGATCACTTCCACGGGATCGCTGCCGAACTCGCCGCGCTTCGCATTGAAGCGGATGATCGCGTCGAGCGGCGTGCCGACCTGGCCGTATTCCGCCGGCAGGCCGAGCAGCTCGCGGAACTGCCGGTTCCAGCAGATCAGCCTGAGGTCGCGGTCGAACACCGAGATGCCCTGGCGCACCTGGTCGAGCGCGGTCTGCAACAGGTCGCGGTTGTACTGGATGGCGACGGTGGCATCGTCGAGCAGCTTCAGCGCGCCCTTGCCGCTGGGGTCGCGGCGCTTGACCAGCAGCGACAGGACCAGCCGCGAGGAGGCGGCGCCGATGGCACTGGCCAGCAGTTGTTCGGAAAACCGCAGGATCTGCGCGTCAGCGGTGGCGTTGGGGTCGAAGTCGCGGCCGCGCTCGCGGGCGAAGCTCTGGAACGAGCGGTCGGTGCGCTCCTCCCCCAGATAGCGCGCGATCGTCGATTTCAGGTCGCCGACGGTGACCGACGTGCGCCACAGGCGCA
This sequence comes from Stappia sp. P2PMeth1, assembly GCF_900185735.1. Lineage (NCBI taxonomy): Bacteria > Pseudomonadati > Pseudomonadota > Alphaproteobacteria > Hyphomicrobiales > Stappiaceae > Stappia > Stappia sp. P2PMeth1. Next base: position 21,400 of record NZ_FYAW01000026.1, read on the forward strand.
GGCCCGGCGTCGGCGACAGCTCGGACGGCACGAAGATATTGGCCTGCAGCCGCTCGACCGGTTCGGGCGCGCGGGCCAGCGAGACGATGACATAGGCGGCGATATTGGCCGCAAGGCTCCAGAACACGCCATGGGTGAGCGGGTCGAAGGCGAGCGAGAACAGCGCCTGCGGCCGCAGCAGCCAGATGCCGAAGGGACCGTCGTTGATCAGCGTGAACGGGATCAGGCCCGACTGCGCGAAGGTCGGCAGCAGCAGGGTATAGACCCACAGGGCGAAGCCCGACAGCATGCCGGCGATGGCGCCGCGCGCAGTCCCCCGCCGCCAGACGAGCCCGCCGAAGAAGGCCGGGGCGAACTGGGCGATGGCCGCGAAGGACAGCAGGCCGATGGAGGTCAGCGCCGCCGTGTCGCCGGCTGCCCGGTAGTAGGCATAGGCGAGAAGCAGGGTCACGAAGATCGCCGCGCGGCGGGTGAGCAGCAGCAGCCGGCTCATGTCCTCGCCATGCGAGGCGATGATCGAATCCTCGCTGGAACGGCGCAGCACCATCGGCATGACGAGGTCGTTGGAGATCATGATGGCGAGCGCGACGCTGGCGACGATCACCATGGCGGTCGCCGCCGACAGGCCGCCGATGAAGGCGAAGAGCGCCAGCCAGGGGTGGTGGCCGGCCAGCGGCAGGGCGAGCACGTAGGAGTCCGGGTTGACCGACGGATCCAGCATGATCATGCCGGCGGCGGCGATCGGCACGACGAACAGGTTGATCGCGACCAGGTAGAGCGGGAACAGCCAGGTGGCGCGGCGCAGCTCCGCGCTGGAATTGTTCTCGGTCACCGTGACGTGAAACTGCCGCGGCAGCAGAATGACGGCGATGCTCGACAGCAGCGTCATCACCACCCAGTTGCCGCCGGACAGCTCGCCGGACATGGCTTCCACCACCCTGGGATCGGCCGCCATTGCGGCGAACAGGTCGCCCGGTCCGTCATAGAGCGAATAGGTGACCCAGACCCCGACCGCGAGGAAGGCCACCAGCTTGACCACCGCTTCGGCGGCAATGGCGAGCATCAGGCCTTCCTGGTGCTCCGTCGCGTCGATATGCCGGGTGCCGAAGGCCCAGGCGAAGATCACCATGCCGATGGCGATCATCAAGGTGATGTCGTTGAAGAAGGGCAGGCCCGTCTCGCCGGTCTTGAGGTCGAGATGGGAGATCAGCGTGGTCACCGACAGCGACACCGCCTTCAACTGCAGCGCGATATAGGGGACGATGCCGACGACCGCGATGATCGCGACGACGGCGGCGACCGGCTGGCTCTTGCCGTAGCGCGCGCCGATGAAGTCGGCGACGGAGGTGATGCGCTCGCTCTTGGCGAGCCGGATGATCCGCCGCAGCAGCGGATAGCCGAGCGCGAAGACCAGGATCGGGCCGATATAGATCGTCAGGAATTCCAGTCCGCTGCGGGTCGCCGTCCCGACCGAGCCGAAGAAGGTCCAGGACGTGCAGTAGACCGAGATCGACAGGGCATAGATCATCGGCCGGCCATTGCCGGATGCGGTGAAGCGCGCCTTGCGGTCGCCATAGCTGGCAATGGCGAACAGCAGAAGCACGTAGCCGAGCGCCGCGACGACGACGACCCACCCTTCGACCATGCGGTGCATTCCTCCCAATCTGCTGCGCCGATCGGATCATGTTTGCCGGCTGCTGTCCATTGACCGCTTGTCGGGGACGCCTCGGCCGGCGCGCCGGCAATACGGAGATTTCCGGGGGCGGCAGGCCGTGCTAAACCGACTGCTGCAACCTGACACGCCTCGGCCGCCGCTTCCGCGGTGCCGGCAGCCACGGGATGGAGCCAGCATGCTGAAGGAATTCAAGGAGTTCGCCGTCAAGGGGAACATGATCGACATGGCGGTGGGCATCGTCATCGGCGCGGCCTTCGGAGCGATCGTGTCCTCGCTCGTCGACGACGTGATCATGCCGCCGATCGGCCTGCTGATCGGCGGCGTCGATTTCTCCCAGCTTTTCCTGGTCTTGAGCGAGGGCGCGGCGCCCGGACCCTATCTGACCATCGAGGCCGCCACGGCGGCCGGCGCGGTGACCTGGAACCTCGGCCTCTTCATCAACGCCATCATCAAGTTCCTGATCATCGCCTTTGCCCTGTTCATGGTGGTCAAGGTGGTCAACCGGCTGCGCAACGAGAAGCCCGCCGCACCGCCGGAGCCGCCGGCACCGAGCCGCGAGGAAGTGCTGCTGACCGAGATCCGCGACCTGCTGAAGACGCGCTGACACCCCCGGGCGGGCGCGCAGGCGCCCGCCGTCCCCTTTCCGGAAGAGACTGATCCCGTCATGATCGATGCGATGTCCGCGCTGCGGCCGGAGGCGCGCGAGGCGCCCGAAAGCGGCATTGTCGAGGTGGTGAATTTCGCGCGCGAGCGCGGCGACCTGATCCCGCTCTGGGTCGGCGAGGGCGACCTGCCGACGCCGGACTTCATTCGCGTGGCCGCCAACGCCTCGCTGGCACGGGGCGAGACCTTCTACACCTATCAGCGCGGCATCCCGGCCCTGCGCGAGGCGCTGGCCCGCTATCACCTGCGGCATTTCGGGCGCGACTGGGGCGCGGAGCGCCATTTCGTCACCGGTTCGGGGATGCAGGCGATCCAACTGGCGGTGCAGGCGGTGGCCGGCGCCGGCGACGAGGTGATCTATCCCGAGCCGGCCTGGCCCAATTTTCCGGCGGCGATCGGCATCATGGGAGCCCGGGCGATCCCGGTGCCGCTCGACTTCTCGCCCAACGGCTGGACGCTCGACATCGACCGGCTGTTTGCCGCGGTCACCCCGCGCACCCGGGCGATCTACCTGAATTCGCCGTCCAATCCGACCGGCTGGATGGCCGACAAGGAGACGCTGGCCGCCATCCTCGAAGAAGCCCGCCGCCGTGGCCTGTGGATCGTCGCCGACGAGGTCTACAGCCGCTTCGTGGAGGGGGAGGCTGCACGCGCGCCGTCCTTCATGGACGTGTCGGACCCGGACGACCTGATCCTCTACGTCAACACCTTCTCCAAGAACTGGGCGATGACCGGCTGGCGAATCGGCTGGCTGTCCGCACCGCCCGCGATGGGCCAGGTGGTGGAGAACCTGATTCAGTATTCCACCTCGGGCGTTGCCCAGTTCATGCAGCATGCGGCGCTCGCAGCGCTCGACGAAGGCGAGGAGTTCCTGGCGTTGCAGCGCCAGCGCGCCAGCGCCGGCCGGGCCATCGTCGAGGCGCGGCTGGCGGCGACCGGGCGCATCCGCTATGCCCCGCCGCAAGGGGCGTTCTACCTGTTCTTCGGCATCGATGGACAGTCCGACAGCCGCGACACGGCGAAGCGGATCGTTGCCGAGACCGGTGTCGGCCTGGCACCGGGGATTGCCTTCGGTGCGGCAGGCGAGGGCTTCCTGCGGCTCTGCTTCGCCCGCTCCGCGCGGCAGTTGGAGACAGCCGCCGACCGACTTGCCGACTGGATAGCGCGTTGACGACACACGCGACTCTGCGCTACGGATTTTTGCGTAGCAGATCGGAAACGGTCACATCTGGTTCGCCTCCCGGGTCGGACACCGCGTCGTATCGGGCCGGACATGCATGAAGAGCATAATCCCAGGGTATTAGCAGTGCCCAGTGTATCCGAGGCGCGCCTTGAGAGCGTGCTGGGCACCGCGGTGGACGGCATCGTCGTGATGGACGAGCGCGCCCGGATCCTGCTTTTCAACAAGGCCTGCGAAACCCTGTTCGGCTACAGCGCCGAGGAGGTGCGTGGGCGCAACGTCAAGGTGCTGATGCCGGCCGACTACGCGCATGCCCATGACGGCTATGTCCACAACTACCTGGAGACCGGAGAGAAGCGCATCATCGGCATCGGCCGCGAGGTGCGCGGCATGCATCGCGACGGCACCGAGTTTCCCATCGAGCTCTCCGTCGGCGAGGCGGCGACCCCGGAAGGGCGCCAGTTCATCGGCATCATCCGCGACCTGCGCCAGCGCAAGGCGGTGGAGCGGCGGCTGGCCGAGGCCCAGGCGCAACTGGTCAGCATGACCCGGATCAGCGCGCTGGACGAAATGGGCGCGGCGATCGCCCATGAGCTGAACCAGCCGCTGACCGCGATCATGCTCTATCTGCAGGCGGCCAAGCGCAAGGTCGGCGACGACCATCGCGACACCAAGCTGATCGAGATCGTCGACAAGGGCGTGCGCGAGGCGGAGCGGGCCAGCCAGATCATCCAGCGCATGCGGCGCTTCGTGGAAAAGCGCGATCCGGAGCGGCGTCCGGTATGTGTCTCGCGGCTGGTCGGCGAGTGCCTCGAACTGGTGACGCTCGGCATCGACTGCCGGGACGTCGAGATCGTCAATGAAGTCGGCGAGGACCTCCCGGACCTCAGCGTCGATCCTGTGCAGATCCAGCAGATCCTGGTCAATCTGATAAGGAATGCGCTCGACGCGGTGCGACAGGCTCCGGTAAAGCGTGTCGGGATAACGGCGGCTGCGGCCGGCGAGGACATGCTGATTCGGATCACCGATTCCGGTGGCGGCGTTCCGGCGGAAGTCGTGCCGACCCTGTTCAGGGCGTTTTCCGGCGCCAAGAAGGGTGGGTTGGGCCTCGGCCTGACGATCTCCCGCTCGATCGCTCAGAATCACGGCGGCGATCTTGCCGTCGAACCCAATGGTGGAGAAGGGGGAGCTGCCTTCGTGTTGCGCCTGCCGGTAGTCACGCCACCGCGTGATGGCCAGGCGGACGCGCCCCCTGGCAGAAGAGGACAGACGGCATGAGTGCCACTGCGCATCTGATCCATATCGTCGACGACGATCCGGCGATTCGTGACGCGTTGACTCTCGTCTTCGAGTTGGAAGGCTACAGCGTGGCCTCGTTCGAGACCGGCGAGGCGTTCCTGGATCAGGTCGCGCGACCGAGCTCCCGGCCCGGATGCGTGATCCTCGATGTGCACATGCCCGGACAGTCCGGCATCGAGATCCTGCGCCGTCTCCATGCGGAGCGGTTCGCCCCACCGGTCTTCGTGATCTCCGGCCAGGGCGACATCCCCATGGCGGTCGAGGCGATCAAGCAGGGCGCGCACGATTTCATCGAGAAGCCGTTCGATGCCGAGACCGTGGTGACGCGGGTTCGCGAGGCGATCGAAGTGAGCGAGCGCAAGCAGGCGGACGCCGGCAGCCCGCCGCTGCGCAGCTTTCCGGGCAACGAGACGCTGACCCCCCGCGAACGGGAGGTGCTGGAGGAGATCACCGCCGGCGCCTCCAACAAGGAGGCGGGCCGCACGCTGGGCATCAGCCCGCGGACCATCGAGGTGCACCGGGCCCGCATCATGGAGAAGCTCGGCGCGCGCAACGCAGCCGATCTGGTGCGCATCGTTCTCTCCCACGAATAGCTTGCCCGAACAGACAGGGGTCTTGGCCGCGGCGCTTCCGTATTCCGCCGGAGTTTCGCCAAGCCCCTGAAGAACTATAGTCGCCCATCGGCGGCTCATTCCGGGCCGCGTATCGGAGCTGCCAGGGCGGCGGGAATGGACCGGTGACTATCCATATCGTCGAAGACGATCCGGGGGTGGGCGATTCGCTCGCAATGCTGCTCAGGGAGATCGGGCACCAGGTGGAGGTGTATCCGGACGCCGAGAGCTTTTTCGAGCACACCCCTCCGGGACCGCAGGACACCGTCATCGTCGACCTCGTCCTGCCGGGCGTGAGTGGCGTCCAGCTCATTCGCTGGCTTGCGCGCCTGGCGACACCGCCGAGGTTGATCGCCATCAGCGGGCAGTCGCGCCGCGCCATCGATGATCTGTTCGGCAACGACCTGCCCCCTGTGTTGCTGCGCAAACCGCTGACGGAAGAATCTCTCGTCGCGCTGCTTTAGGGTCCTGACCTAAGATTTCGGGGTAAGGTTTTCTGGCCGATGGAATGCGTTGTTTTGTCGCTGGTTCGGAGCGGCTGTGACGTTTTCTCCCCTCTTTGGCAGTCGTCCGGCTCGACGAAAAATCCAAAATATCGATTGAAATCAGGTCTTTTCCGTAGGTTCTCTTGAATTTTGCGGAAACTTTCGGACTTTCACGTCTGGCTGTAAATGTCGGCGCCGAGCCTCTAGGTACAACGTCGTACGAAAACCACCGAAGTTTCCCCCGGCAGCCGCCGCATCTAGATTTTCTCCAAGTTGACGGAGAGCTGTTTTCGGACGGAACACGGCTCCGGTTGGCCGGGCGGACGGGCCCGCGAACCGAAATCCCACCGGCAACGCGAGGCAGCAGGAGGAGGGGGCGATGGCCTACCTGGATCGGACTTCCGAGACGATAGGGCAGCAGCGGGTCACGGGACGCGCTGTGCGCGAGGTCGCCAAGACGCCGACGGCGCGTGTGCAGCGCCACGAACAGCACCATGTCATTTTCTATGAGGGCGATCAGGCCGAGCGGATCTTCGAGCTGCAGGACGGTATCGTCATGCTCTACAAGCTTCTGCCGGACGGTCGCCGTCAGGTGGTCGAGATCCTCAACCGCGGCATGATCTTCGGGACGGCGGGGGGCGAGCGCTATGACTGCTCGGCCGAGACGCTGACCCCGGTACGGCTGGCGGTTCACGACCGCCGCGAGGTCGACGCCTCGGCCGTGCTGCAGAGCCATGTGGCGAAGTGCCTGATGTCGCAGATGGAGCGCCTGCACGAGCATGCGATGCTGCTCGGCCGCAAGTCCGCGATGGAGCGGGTCGCCAGCTATCTCATCCGCATGGTGCCGAACCGCGGCGGCGAGGGCTGCACCGGCCCGCTCTCCGAGACCTGCGACCCGCACGACCTGGTGCTCACCATGACGCGCCAGGAAATCGCCGACTATCTCGGCCTGACCATCGAGACGGTCAGCCGGGTGATCTCCGAATTGAAGCGTCGCGGTGTGATCCGCCTGGAGCGGCAGGACCGTATTCATGTGACCCGTGTCTGCGGCCTGTGCCAGTTGACCGGAATCCACTGACGCCTGCACCGATGTCGGCGGGCTCCTGCCGACGAACGGTCCGTTGTCCTCCCACACGGACCTCATAGCCCCGGGCTTCGCCAGCCCGGGGCCTTTTTGTTCGCCCTCACTCTGAAGGGCGAGGGGAGGCGTCAGACGGCCACCGAATGGCGGGCCAGCCCGCTCTGCAGGTAGATGTCGAACGCGGCGGCCGCGATCCGGGCATACGGTGCCCCGCGCGGCGTCACCCGGATGCGGGCGCCGTCGATCTCCACCAGCCCGTCCTCGACCAATTCGCCAAGATCGGCCATGCTGCCGGAGAAATGCGCCAGCGGCAGGCCGTGGGCGGCCGCGATCTCGCCGATATCGGCCGCATGCTCGGTCATCAGCCGTTCGATGATGTCGGCGCGGGCGCGGTCGTCGGCATCGAGAGCGATGCCGCGCGCCACCGGCAGCAGTCCGTCGGCGATCGCCCGGCTCCAACCGCCGGTGTCCGGCATGTTCTGGATGTATCCCTGGGGCAGGCGGCCGATCGAGGAGGCGCCGAAGCCGATCAGCGTGTCGGCGGTGTCGGTGGTGTAGCCCTGGAAGTTGCGGCGCAGGCGGCCGGCATCGAGCGCCTGTGCCATCGTGTCGTCGGGCATGGCGAAATGGTCGAGGCCGATGGCCCTGTAGCCGGCCTCGATCAGGTGGGCGCGGGCGTGATCGGCCATGGCGATGCGCTCGCGCGAGTCCGGCAGCCGGCTCTCGTCGATCAGCCGCTGGTGCTTCTTCATCCAAGGCACATGGGCATAGCCGAACAGGGCGATGCGTCCCGGCGCGAGATCCCGCGTCAGCCGGATCGTCTCGGTGACGGTCTCCAGCGTCTGGAACGGCAGACCGTACATCAGGTCGAAATTCAGTGCGTCGATGCCGACCGCGCGCAACCGCTCGACGGCGCTTGCCACCTGCTCGAACGGCTGCACCCGGCCGATGGCCTTCTGCACCACCGGGTCGAAGTCCTGCACGCCGAGGCTGGCGCGGGTGATGCCGGCCTCGCGCAGCGTCTCCGCCAGATCCTCCGTCACCGTGCGCGGGTCGAGCTCGATCGCGTGCTCGTGGGCGGGATCGAAGACGAAATGTCTATGCAGCCGCTCGACCACGGACAGGAACTGTGCGCGCGGAAGCAGGCTCGGCGTGCCGCCGCCCCAGTGGATGTGCACGGTCCGGCTGCGCTGCGGCAGCCGCTCGGCGACCAGGTCGATTTCCGCCAGCAGCGCGTCGGTATAGTCGAGCAACGGCTCGTCGCGCCGCGCCGCCTTGGTGTGGCAGCCGCAATAGGAGCAGATCACCCGGCAATAGGGGACATGCAGATAGAGGGACAGCGGCGTATCGGCTGGCAGTCCCGCCAGCCAGTCGCCATAGGTCGCCCCGGTGACGCCGGCATGGAAATGCGGCGCGGTCGGGTAGCTAGTGTAGCGCGGCACGGAACGTGTCGCATAGCGGTGGTCAAGGTTGCTCATGCGGCGACCTTGCCAGCTTCGCGCCGGGCGAACCTTGATCCTGCTCAACGTCGCGGACATGCGATTATGCATGGCAGGCTTGCAGAGAACGCATGCCGGCCCGACGTGTTTCTTGGTCTATTGCCCAATCACTCACCCAGTTTCCGGATCCGCTCGGGTCCGCGGCGGATTCCCATGCACACACTGCGGCAGGTCCTCACGACGCTGGCGATCGGCGCTCTCGGCGGCGGCGCGTTTCATCTCGTGGGCCTGCCGGCGGCGTGGCTGGCCGGCGCGATGGTCGCCACCGCCGCCGCCGTCCTGTCCGGTGTGTCCTGCAAGGTTCCCGACCGCTTCCGCGACCTGCTCTTCGTGATTCTCGGCCTGACCATGGGCGCCGGCGTGACGCCGGAAACGGTGGATCGGATCGGCGAGTGGCCGCTCACCATGGCACTGGTTCTCGTCTCCGTGGCCGCCGTGCTCGGCGCCACCTATCTGTTCCAGCGCCGGATCGCCGGCTGGGACCGCCACACGGCCTATTTCGCCGCGATTCCCGGCGCCCTGTCCTATGTGATGATCCTCTCGCTCTCCTATCCGCGCGCCGACACGATGCGGGTGGCGATCGCCCAGACGCTGAGGGTGTTCATCCTGGTCTCGCTGCTGCCGCCGATCATCGCGGGGAGCGACCCCGGCGGGGGCGGCGCCGTTGCCTCGGCCGTGCCGCTCGAATTGCTGCCGGTCTCTCTCGTAGCGGGCGTCGGGCTCGTCGCCGGCTACCTGTTCCAGCGGCTCGGCGTGCCGGCCGGCTGGCTGACCGGCCCGTTCTTCGTCAGCGCCGCGCTCAACGCCAGCGGCGCGCTGGTTGTGCAATTGCCGGACTGGCTGATCGTGCCCGCGCTCATCGGCCTCGGCTGTCTGATCGGCTGCCGCTTCACCAATATCGGGCTGCGCGACCTGCTGCGCCTGCTTCTGGTCAGTCTCGGCGCCTTTGCCGTCGGCATGAGCATCGCCGTCGCCATCTCGCTGCTGGCCTGGAGCGTGCTCGGTCTGCCGCTCGGCCAGTTGCTGCTGGCCTATGCGCCCGGCGGGCTGGAGGCGATGACCCTGCTTGCCTTCCTGCTCGACCTCGATCCGGCCTTTGTCGCCGCGCACCAGCTCGCCCGCTATATCGGCATGGTGCTGATCCTGCCCTTCGTCACGCGCCGCATTCTCGGGCCGCCGGACAGGACCGTCTGAGAGGCGGATACGGCTGGTCTCCAAGGCTCGACGGCCTCGGTATGGCGGCTCGGGGCGGCCGGAAAAGAGGCGCAACGGCAGGAAAATCCAAAAACAAAACGTCGCAGACGTGCTTTTGCGGATGTTCTTGTCGCGACTTTCCCGCAAGCTGTGTTGACCTGGATCAAGGCGGCTTCGAGCCAATCGGCGATACCTGCGCCTTGACCCTGTGGGGTTTGGATCATCAAGAGACTCGGGGCGCGCACCAATGGCTCAAGCTCAAGCCAAGTACATCACGATGGAGGAAGGCTTCTTCGCCGCATTCCTCGTTGTGATTGCCTTCGCCTGTCTGATCATCGCCGGCAAGACGTATGATCAGGTCATGGCCTTCCACACCGCAATCGGCTCGCTCGCTGCAGCCGTTGGCGCCTTCCTTATCTTCAAGAAGTTCTTCGAGGGCCGCGCACCGGTCCCGCAGGAAATCAACGGCAAGCCGAACTACAACCTCGGCCCGATCAAGTTCGGCGCCTGGGCGGCGGTGTTCTGGGGCGTCGCCGGGTTCACCGTCGGCCTGATCATCGCGCTGCAGCTTGCCTATCCGGTGCTGAATTTCGACCTACCCTGGACGAATTTCGGCCGGCTGCGCCCGCTGCACACCTCGGCCGTGATCTTCGCCTTCGGCGGCAACGTGCTGCTCGCCACGTCCTTCTACGTGGTCCAGCGGACCAGCCGCGCCCGCATGCCGGGCACGATCGCACCCTGGTTCGTGATTCTCGGCTACAACATGTTCATCGTCATCGCCGGCACGGGCTACCTGCTGGGTGCAACCCAGTCGAAGGAATATGCCGAGCCGGAGTGGTACGCCGATCTGTGGCTGACCATCGTCTGGGTAGCCTACCTGCTGGTCTTCCTCGGGACTTTGTGGAAGCGCAAGGAACCGCACATCTACGTGGCCAACTGGTTCTACCTGGCCTTCATCGTCACCATCGCGATGCTGCACATCGTCAACAACCTGACGGTTCCGGTGACGATCTATGGCACCAAGTCCTACATCCTGTGGGCGGGTGTCCAGGACGCCATGGTGCAGTGGTGGTACGGCCACAACGCGGTCGGCTTCTTCCTGACCGCCGGCTTCCTCGCCATCATGTACTACTTCGTGCCCAAGCGCGCCGAGCGGCCGGTCTATTCCTACCGCCTGTCGATCGTGCACTTCTGGGCGCTGATCTTCCTGTACATCTGGGCCGGTCCGCATCACCTTCACTACACGGCGCTGCCGCAATGGGCCTCGACGCTGGGTGCCACCTTCTCGATCATCCTGTGGATGCCTTCGTGGGGCGGCATGATCAACGGCCTGATGACCCTGTCGGGGGCCTGGGACAAGCTCCGCACCGATCCGGTGCTGCGCATGATGGTCGTCTCCATCGCCTTCTACGGCATGTCGACCTTCGAAGGTCCGTTGATGAGCCTGCGTGCCGTCAACTCGCTGTCGCACTACACGGACTGGACCATCGGTCACGTCCACTCGGGTGCGCTCGGCTGGGTCGGCTACATCTCCTTCGGCGCCCTCTACTGCCTGATCCCCTGGCTGTGGAACAAGAAGCAGGTCTACTCGCTGAAGCTGGTGAACTGGCACTTCTGGATCTCCACGATCGGCATCGTGCTCTACATCTGCGCGATGTGGGTGTCCGGCATCATGCAGGGCCTGATGTGGCGTGCCTATGACAGCATGGGCTTCCTCGAGTACTCGTTCATCGAGACCGTCGAGGCGATGCATCCCTTCTATGTCATCCGCGCCCTTGGCGGTGCCCTCTTCGTCGCGGGCTCGCTGATCATGGCCTACAACCTCTGGATGACCGTACGGCATGGCGAGGCTGAAGAGGCCGAAACCGCTCCCGTCGGCACCATGGCTCCGGCCGAGTAAGGGGAGAGCAAGATGTCCATTTGGAAAAAACACGAAATCCTCGAGAAGCGCTCCCTGGTTCTCGTCATCGCAATTCTGGTCGTTGTCTCCATCGGCGGCATCGTCGAGATTGCCCCGCTCTTCTACCTGAAGAGCACCATCGAGAAGGTGGAGGGCATGCGGCCCTACACCCCGCTCGAACTGGCCGGGCGCAACATCTACATCCGCGAGGGCTGCTACCTGTGCCATTCGCAGATGGTGCGCCCGATGCGGGACGAACTGGAGCGCTATGGTCACTTCAGCCTGGCGGCCGAGAGCATGTATGACCACCCGTTCCAATGGGGGTCGAAGCGGACCGGACCGGATCTCGCCCGCGTCGGCGGCAAGTATTCGGACGAGTGGCACCGCGACCACCTGGTCGATCCGCGGTCGGTGGTGCCGGAATCGATCATGCCCGGCTACCCCTTCCTGCTCAACGCCAGGGTGGAGACCCGGGGCATCTCGGATCACCTGAAGGCCAATGCCATCGTCGGCGTGCCGTATGACGAGGCGCAGATTTCGGAGGCTGCACGCGATCTGATCGCCCAGGCCACGCCCGACAGCGATGCGGTCGACAGCTTCCTGGAACGTTACCCCAACGCCATCGTCCGCGACTTCGACGGCGATCCGAGCAAGGTGACGGAGATGGACGCCCTGATCGCCTATCTCCAGATGCTCGGCACCCTTGTCGACTTCTCGATCTACGACAACAAGGCCAACCTGCGCTGAGGAGGCGGTGATGAACGAGACATACGAGGCCGTCGCCAGCTTCGCCCAGACATGGGGGCTGATCTACTTCGTGGTGCTTTTCGCAGGTGTCGTCGCCTATGCGCTGTGGCCCAAAAATGCCAAGCGCTTCGACGACGCGGCACAGATCCCCTTGCGGGAGGATTGAGACATGGCTGACGGGTACAAGAAAGAGGTCGACCACATCTCCGGCGTCGAAACGACCGGGCACGAGTGGGATGGTCTGAAGGAACTGAACAATCCGCTGCCGAAGTGGTGGCTCTACATCTTCTACGCCACGATCGTCTGGGCGATCGGCTACTGGGTGGTCTATCCGTCCTGGCCGCTGATTTCCGGCTACACCGCCGGTGTCCTCGGCGACAGCCAGCGCGCCAATGCGCTGGCCGCCTACGAGGCCGGCATGGCAGAGCGGGCACAGATCGGCGAGAAGCTGATCGACGCCTCGCTGGAAGAGATCGAGTCGACCCAGTCCCTGCTGGAATTCGCCATGGCCAACGGCCGTGCGGCCTTCGGCGACAACTGCGCTCCGTGCCATGGTACCGGCGCGGTGGGTGGCGTCGGCTATCCCAACCTGCAGGACGACAACTGGATCTGGGGCGGGTCGCTCGAAGACATCCATCTGACGCTGCAGTATGGCATCCGCTCGGGTCATGACGAGACCCGCGTCGGCGACATGCCGTCCTTCGGCACCGATGGCCTGCTCGACAAGGAGCAGATCATCCAGGTGGCGAACTTCGTCGGCAGCCGTGTCGGCCTCGCGCCGGAGGCGGGCGTCGATCTTGCGGCCGGCGAGGAAGTCTATGCCGAGAACTGTGCCTCCTGCCACGGCGACGACCTGAAGGGGATGCGGGAGGTCGGCGCTCCCGATCTGACCGCCAACAACTACCTTTACGGCAAGTCGATCCAGGCGATCGCGGCGCAGGTGACCAATGCCCGCAACAGCGTGATGCCTGCCTGGGCGCCGCGTCTCGATCCGGCGACGGTGAAGTCGCTCGCGGTCTATGTCCACGCCCTTGGCGGCGGCGAATGAGCCGCTGAACAGGCAAGGACTGAGCTTCGAAAGGCGCCCCTAGCGGGCGCCTTTCCCGTTTCAGGCCGGAGTGCGGTCGCCGCCGCGAACCTCCTGCCGATCCCCGCTCGCTTCCGGATCGTGGGGCCTGCTGCGGACCTGCGAGGGCGTCTGCCCGGTCAGCCGGCGAAAGGCGCGAGAAAACGCGCCCTGGTCGTCGTAGCCGAGGCGCCAGGCAATCTCGCCGACGGCAAGCGTGGTGCGTCGCAGCGCCCAGAGCGCATAGTCGAGGCGCGCCTCTTCCGCCATCGCCCGGAAGGTCGAGCCCTCGCCATCCAGCAGCCGGCGCAGGCTGCGTCCCGACATGCCGAGATCGGCGGCGATGTCGCCTTGCGAGAACGGACCCTGCCCGACGCGCCGGCGGATCGCCTCGGCGATGTCATGGCCTGGGGCGCGGTCGCCGCGCGGCGGCTGCGGGGGCGTCTGTGGCGAGGCCGCGGGCATCAGCGCGCCCGGGTCGACGATACGGTCGAGAAGCCGGGTCGGGAAGGCAAGCATGTTGAGCGGCTGGCCGTAGAGCGGCACGCTGCGCGCCTGTCGCGACAGCGCGGCGCTGCTGCCGTCCTGTTCGTGCTCTAGCGTCAGGTGCGCCGGCAGGTCCGGTCCGGCGGAACGCTCGACGATCGCATGCAGGAAACCGAGGGTGAACTCCGCATCGCGCGAGCGCGGCCAGATCCGCGGATCATGGATGCGGTAGGCGAGAATGCAGGTGTCGTCCTGCACCCGGCACTCGAAGGTCGTCCCCTCCTGCATGGCCTGCAGGTCGCAGAGCACCCCGGCGAGGAGCCCGCCGAGCCGGGCCTCGCCGAGGCCGGAGGGAAACAGCGTGGCCAGTGCCGGCTCGGCGATCCGCCGGCCGCAGGACCACAGGCAGGCGTCGTTCGCGGCCTGGAGGCCGGCGTTTTGCAGCAGCGCGGTGAAGCGGTCGAGCGGGATCGGCTGCGCGCCGGGACGGGACGGGCTCAGGCCGGTCTCGGCCAGCGCGCGCGACACATCGAGCCCGGCCTCGTCGAAGACGTCGCAGATCAGCGGCAGGGTCGCGGCGGAGATCGTCGCTTTGAACATGAGCGAAGCGGGAGCCGATGCGCAGGAGGATGTGGGGGCCGCCGGGGAGGGGCGATGTGGGGGCAGGGCGCGTGGCGTGGCATGGGGCAGGGCATCCATGGCCGTCTCCGGATCCGTCGCCCGATGGTGGGCGGCGGATCCGGGACTGTCAATCACGGGTGCGGACCGCGCTAGTCCGGCAGGCGGATCGTGAGTGCCGGATTGTAGGGGAAGAAGTTGAAGGGGCGCAGGGTGAAGCCCTTCCACATGGTCGACATCACCGGCCAGTCTTCCATGTGCGGTACATGGTGGAAGCCCATCGTGTACCAGGTGACGATGTCGGTGTTGTCGATCGGTCGGTCCTGCCTGGTCCAGGCCGCCAGCGTGTCGGAGCCGTCGCTCTGGAAGGCAAACCGGCCGCCCGCATAGCGCTCAGTCGCGCTGTAGGGCGTGTTCCACAGCGTGTACTCGACATAGGCGTTGCGCTTCATCGGCATGTCGCCCTCATAGTCGAAGGGCGCGTAGGCGACGCTGTTGCCCGGCACGATCATGTAGCCGGGATGATGGCCGAGCGGGCCGTGCGCGTCCATGTTCATCACATGATACATGGCCGGCCTGTCCGGGTTGATCTTGTAGCGCCCTTCGAGCTCCGTCCTTGCCGTCGTGTTCTCGGTGACCCAGAACGAGCGGCGCGGCGCGCCATCCTCCGGCTTGCCCGGAACGAGCGCCGTACGCATGAAACTGTTCGCCTGGCCGTCGATGTCGAAGTCGAGGCGGAAGTTGAAATAGTGGTCGTGATTGGGGGCGATCAGGTTGGGCGCGACCAGCGTGCCGTAGCGGGTCTCCTCGGCCGCACCCTCGTCATGCATCGACTTGATGGCGGCGCCTTTCACTGCGTCGAGGCCCGTCGAGCCGACCATCACATCGATCCGGCCATCCTGATGGAAGACATAGTCGACGAGGTAGTCGTAGTTGCCGACTTCGGAGGCCGAGCGCAGGACGAGCTGCGTCGCCGGGCGTCCCTCGGCCGGGACCTGCTCGTCCTCGCCTTGCGCGAAGATCTCGAAATGTCTCCAGGCCGGATCGCCGATGCTGCGCTCGAAGATGCAGATCGCGTCGGGGATGGAGAGCGGCGCGCCCTCGTCGGTATGCACCACCGCCGGCAGGAAGGTGGCATGGGCCGGGCAGTCGACGCCCGCGCGCAGCGGCGACAGGAAGATGCCGAACCCGTATTCGCCGCTGTCCATGTAGGTGCGCCAGTACCAGCCGTCGTCCGGATCCATGTACGGAACGAAGACCTCGGACAGATGCGCCTGGTAGAGGACGGACCGCCAGCGGTCGCGGTCGCGCACCTCGATATTGGACAGCACCACGCCCGGACGCTTGTCGACGCGGGCGCGGAAGCGCCAGATGTCCCAGGAGATCAGCCCGTTCTCGATGGTGACGTTGGTGCCGCCGGGCTGCGACAGGGTGACCGGATTGCCCCTGGGGCGCAGCGTGCCGGTGCGCGCCTCGACCTCGGCTTCCGTATAGCCCCAGCCGTCCTCGGGAATCGGCCGCACGCCGGTGTCGAACACCTGGACCACCGCTCCGGCATTGAGGTCGACGACCGCGTAGAGCCCCTCGATCGGCTTGGCATAGAAGTTGGAGCCCTCGGGCAGCACGTAGCAGGGCACTTTCATCAGCCTGCGGCCGTCTTCCTCGGGCAGACCGAAGCGCCCGGCGGTGAGCGGCAGGCAGAAGACCTGTTCGGCCGTCAGTCCGCGCTTTTCGAGGCCGGCGACGAAGTCCGGATCCGATGTCGCGAGATCCATCGCGGTCATGAATTCGGCGACCAGGATCATCGTCTCGGCGGGAGCCGGCTCGACCGAGACGACCGCCCCGCCGGCAAGGTCGACCTCGGCGATGAAGACCCCGTCCCCCGTCTTGAAATGCACCTCGACGGCACGGGGCTCCGGATCGCCCTCGCGCCAGCCGAGGACCACGGATTTTTCCGGCTCTTTCAGCGAGATATAGGGATAGAGCGTGCCGTCGCCGGCATGGCCGGCCTGGGTCAGCAGCGCCACCGCCTCGGTGATTTCCGCCTCGGTCAAGGCATCGAGCGGATGGCTTGCGGCCGGCATCGCGGCGGATGCCAGCAGCCCGGCGGCCACGCAGGCGGCCGCCACGGATCGAATATGCGACATGGAAGTGTCCCTCCTCGAAGTCTACCCGTCTGGAAGCGGTGCCGGATCTGCCGTCCGGTCGTGCCCGCCGATCGGAAAGGATAGCGGCGGGCGGCGGAAGAGGTTGTGCAATTGTGGCCAGAGGCGCAGGATCGAGGACAGTTTTCCGGCGCCGGGTCGCTTGACGCCGATCAAGGCGGCGGGCTGCCGCGTCGGATAGTGTCCTCGGCACAGGCTGCGGAGCCGGTCCCGGCTGCCGGCGGCGGATTGTCGCGGAGCTGACGTGTCGCAATCCGGTCGCCGACGGCGGGCGGTAGACTCGCGCCGAAACGGGCGCCTCCGCCGGAACCCGACAGCATCCCGAATTCGGGACGGCGGAACCCATAGAGATGGGAGCCCACTGAGATGGACGGAACAATGCGCGCAGAATCGGATCCCTCCGGCGCCGGTGGACAGCCGGAAGAATGGTTCGCCTCGGCCAAGAAGATCTACCCGATGGCGGTGCACGGCACCTTCCGCAAGATCAAGTGGGCGGTGCTCTTCGCAACCCTTGGCATCTACTACTTCCTGCCCTTCCTGCGCTGGGACCGTGGACCCGATGCTCCGGACCAGGCGGTGCTGATCGATCTTGCCGGCCGGCGCGCCTATTTCTTCTTCATCGAGATCTGGCCGCAGGAGGTCTATTACCTCACCGGTCTCCTGATCCTCGCGGCGATGGTGCTGTTCCTGATGAACGCGGTCGCCGGCCGCATCTGGTGCGGCTATCTCTGTCCGCAGACCGTGTGGACCGACCTGTTCCTGTGGGTCGAGCGGGTGGTCGAGGGCGACCGGCGCGAGCGGATCCTGCTCGACGCCGAGCCCTGGACCGCCACCAAGGTCATGCAGAAATTCTCCAAACACACGCTGTGGCTGATGATCGCCTGGTGGACGGGCGGCGCCTGGGTGCTCTACTTCGCCGACGCGCCGAGCCTGGTGAAGTCGCTGGCGACCGGCGAGGCGCCATTCTCCGCCTATCTGTGGATCGGCATCCTCACCTTCACCACCTATGCCCTTGCCGGCCACATGCGCGAGCAGGTCTGCATCTTCCTCTGCCCGTGGCCGCGCATCCAGGCGGCGCTGACCGACGAGGAGGCGCTCAACGTCACCTATCGCTATGACCGCGGCGAGCCGCGCGGCTCGCTGAAGCAGAACCGCAAGCGCGAGGAGGAGGGGCTGCCGGCGGGCGATTGCATCGACTGCCAATTGTGCGTCCACGCCTGCCCGACCGGCGTCGACATCCGTCAGGGCACCCAGCTCGGCTGCATCCAGTGCGGATTGTGCATCGACGCCTGCGACACGGTGATGGACAAGGTCGGCAAGCCGCACGGGCTGATCGCCTACGATACCGACGAGAACATCAAGCGGCGCATGGAGGGCCGGGAGACCGTGGTGCGGATGATCCGGCCGCGCACCATCATCTATGCCTGTATCATCGTCGCGGTCACCGCGATCATGGCCTATGCGCTGGTGACCCGCGAACACGAGGGCATGAGCGTTCTGCACGACCGCAACCCGATCTATGTGGAACTGTCCGACGGCAGCGTGCGCAACGGCTACACCATCCGGATGCTGAACAAGCGCCTGGCCGCGCGCGAGTTCGCCCTGTCGGTGGAAGGCATGCCGGAGGGCACCCGCATCGAGGTGGTCGGCATCAGCGAGGCGGTGGAGGGCCATCCCCTGGTGCCGATCGGTCCAGACACCACCCGCGAGTTGCGCGTGCTGGTGTTTTCGCCGGTCGGTGCGGAGCTTGCAAAGTCGACCCCCGTCACCTTCCGCCTGCGCGACATGGCAAGCGGCGACATGGCGACGTCGAGCGACTTCTTCAAGGCGCCGTAAGCAGCGGCTGTCGACACGTACTAACCCGGATCGGAGGCTTGCGGCTGTCGCGAGCCTCCCCCATCCGTTAAAATCGCCCCCAATGGAAACAGCATCGACCAGGAGTTGAAGATGGCCGGAACCGCCGCTGGAGCGCAGCACCAGACAACCGAGCGCAAGATGACCGGGCGAACGGTCCTTGCATGGCTTGGCGGTTTCTTCTTCGTGATGCTGGTCGCCAACATCTTCTTCGTCTATTTCGCCCTGAGCACCTTCCCCGGCGTGGTGACGGACCGCGTCTACGAGGCGGGACAGGCCTATAACGGGGAAATCGCGGCCTCCCGTGCCCAGAAAGCGCTGAACTGGGATGTGTCCGGCAATGTCACCCGCGACGACAACGGCGTCGCGCGGATCGAGGTGACGGCGCGCGACAGCAATGGTGCGCCGCTGTCGGGGCTGGCGGTAGAGGCGACACTGCAGCGCCCCGCGAGCCCGGAGCCGGCCCGCCAACTGACCCTGTCCGAGGGCGAACTGGGACGCTATGCGGCCGAGGCGGAAGAAATCGCGCCGGGCCGCTGGATCCTGCAACTCGACGCAAGGTCCGGAGAGGACGGGGAGGCCTTCCGTTCGCAGAACCGGATCTTCTTTGCCGAATAGACGGCGGGAAGAGGAGGAGCGGCGACCGACATGACCGTGCATGAGCGCGACTGGGATGCCTTCGTCACCCTGAAGGACGACGGCAAGGCCCATATGGATCTCGCCGTCGAGGGGGTGACCTGTGCCGCCTGCATGGTGGAGATCGAGCAGGGGCTCGGCCTGGAGCCGGGCGTCGAACGGGCCCGCCTCAACCTGACCAGCCACCGGCTTGCCGTGGAGTGGTGCCAGGAGACGACGAGCGCCGAGCGGATCATCGAGGTGCTGACGCGGCTCGGCTACCGGGCCCATCCCTTCGATCCGGCGGATGTGCGCGAGCGCTCCGACGCGGCCGGGCGGGAGCTCTTGCGCGCGCTGGCCGTCTCCGGCTTCGCGATGATGAACATCATGCTGCTGTCGGTCTCGGTCTGGTCGGGCAATGTCAGCGGCATCGACGCCGAGACGCGCGACTTCTTCCACTGGGTGTCTGCCCTGATCGCGCTGCCGGCCGCCGTCTATGCCGGCCGGCCGTTCCTGCGTTCGGCCTTTGCGGCGCTGCGGGCGGGGCGGCTCAACATGGACGTGCCGATCGTCATCGGCGTGACGCTGGCCCTGTTCCTGTCGGTGATGCAGACGGTCCAGTCGGCCCACCACGCCTATTTCGAATCCGCCGTCATGCTGCTGTTCTTCCTGCTGATCGGCCGCTATCTCGACCATATGATGCGCCGCCGCACCCGGGCCTTCGCCGAGAACATCGCGGCGCTGAAGGCGGAGACGGCGGTGATCCAGCGCCCGGACGGATCCTTGCGCGAGGTGCCGCTGTCGCGGGTCGAGCCGGGCGCCCTGATCCATGTGCGCGCCGGCGAGCGCGTGCCGCTCGACGGGCGCGTCGTCGCCGGCCATTCCGAGATCGACCAGAGCCTGGTGACCGGCGAGACCGCGCTCGCCGGCGTCGGGCCGGGGGATGCGGTCTATGCGGGCACGACCAACGCCTCCGCCAGCCTGACCGTGCAGGTGACCGTCGCCTCCGGCGCGACGCTGCTGGACGAGGTGACGCGCTTGCTGGAAACCGCCGCCCAGGCCCGCTCGCGCTATGTCCAACTCGCCGACCGGGTCGCCAAGCACTATTCGCCGGTGGTGCATCTGGCCGCCCTGCTGACCTTCGCCGGCTGGTATCTGGCCGGCAGCGGCTGGCAGCCGGCGCTGGTGATTTCCATCTCCGTGCTGATCATCACCTGCCCCTGCGCGCTCGGCCTTGCCGTGCCGGCGGTGCAGGTGGTGACCTCCGGCCTGTTGTTCCGCGCCGGCGTTCTGCTGCATTCGGGCGATGCCATTGAGCGCCTCGCCGAGGCCGACACCATCGTCTTCGACAAGACCGGCACGCTGACGCTGCCGTTGCCGGAAGTCGCCGGGGCCAGCGATATCGCCCCCGACACCCTGCATCTGGCCGGCCGGCTGGCACTGGCAAGTCGCCACCCGCTGGCGACTGCGCTGGCGCGCGCCGCCGATGCCGCGGTGCCGTTGGACGAGGTGCGCGAGACGCCGGGCGAGGGCATCGCCGCCCTGTTCGAGGGGCGCGAATTGCGGCTCGGCAGCGCCCGTTTCTGCGGGATGGACGAGGCCGAGGTGGCGGCCTTCGCCGCGCGGCATCCGGGCAGTTCGCTGATCGCCTTCCGCGATGGCGATGCCCCGGCGGTACCGTTCGCGGTCGGCCAGCGGCTGCGGCCGGATGCGGTGGAGACGGTGGCGCGGCTGCGCCGCGACGGCTACCGGCTGGCCATCCTGTCCGGCGACCGCACGGCTCCGGTCGAGCAGGTTGCGCGGGACCTCGGCATCGACGACTGGTCGGCCGAACTCACCCCGACGGCCAAGATCGCCCGGCTGGAGCATCTGGCCGGCGAGGGGCGCAAGGTGCTGATGGCCGGCGACGGGCTCAACGATGCCCCGGCGCTGGCCGCCGCCCATGTGTCGATCTCGCCGGTGACGGCGGTGCATGTCGCGCAGGCCGCGGCCGATGCCGTCTTCCTCGGCGACAAGCTGGCGCCGGTCGCCGACGCGCTCGGTCATGCCCGGCGGGCGCACCGGGCGATGGTGCAGAACCTGCGCTTTTCGGTGCTCTACAATTTCGTCGCCGTTCCCTTCGCGGTGGCCGGCTTCGTCACCCCGCTCTGGGCGGCGCTGGCGATGTCCTCGTCTTCGCTGGTGGTGACGCTGAACGCGCTGCGGCTGCGGCTTGGCGATCCGCATGCGGCGCAGGCCCATTCCGCGCCCGCCCCGGCGCCCGCTTCCCCGAAGCGGGACCGCGGCGCGGCCCGGCCGGCAGTGGAGGCCGCCTGATGGACGTCCTGATCTATCTCATTCCGGCGGCGCTGGCGCTTGGCCTGCTCGGTCTGATCGGGTTCCTCTGGTCGCTGAAGTCCGGCCAGTACGAGGACCTGGAGGGCGCCAAGTACCGGATCCTGCAGGATGACGACCTGCCGGAGGATGAGCGAAAAAACGATCGGCCGGGCTAACCGATATTTCAGATTTCCCGTGCCATATGAAGGGGCACCGGAGGTTCAACGTGTCGCTTGATCTGGCATCCCTGACCTTTCTTCTCGTCGAGGACAGCGCTTACATGCGCACCATCCTGCGCACGATGCTGCAGGGATTCGGCGCGCGGCGTATCGTCGAGGCGGAAGATGGCGCCTCGGGCCTTGAGGCCATGGAACGCGCCAATCCGGACATCCTGATCCTCGACTGGGTGATGCCGATCCTCGACGGCGCCGATATGGTGCGGATGATCCGCAATCCGCACAATCCCTTCGCCTATATCCCGATCATCATGGTGACGGGCCACACCGAACGCAGCCGCATCATCGAGGCGCGCCGGCTCGGCGTGCACGAACTGCTGTCCAAGCCGATTTCCGCCAAGGCGCTCTATCAGCGGGTCAGCAGCGTCATCATGCAGCCGCGCGATTTCGTCAAGACGCCGAGCTATTTCGGTCCCGCGCCGCGCGAGATCCGCAACCGGCAGAAGATCTGGCAGGGCATGGACAACGGCGAGAACGGCAAGGCCGCCTGAGCCGGTCGGGATCGCCTGAGCCGGCCGTCATCGCCGCAATTTCCACCTCTTTCCGCCGTTCCCGCAACGCCCCTGGAACTCGTCAGGCCTGACCCTCGATCAGTCCTCGTCGGGCCCCCGCACGGACGGGCCGGCCGGATCCTCGGCATCATGGTCCTCGGACGGGGCGGGGTCGCGCTGCGCCGCCGCCTTGCGCCGGCGAAGGTTGGCGCGCAGGGCCGCGGCCAGACGCGCCGCGCGGTCTTCCTCGCGGTTGGCCGACTTGCCGCTGTCGGGCGCTGCGCTCTTGCTGATGTGTCGCGGACGATCCGTCACGCCAATCCCCGTGATGGTGAGGCTTGTCGACGCGCCGCGCTGGGGATTTGCCTGCCCGGTGCGCGTGCGGCTTTCAGGATATGCCGCAAAACCGGGGCGGATCGCAAGGACTCCGAGGGCGCGCCGGGACGGCCGCACCTGGCCGTTGCCGGCCTGGCGGAGCGGGAGGTGGATTGCGATGTCAAAACCCGTGAACCCCTCTTGACCATGCCGGAATTTGCGCATACACCCGCGCTCATCGCTGCCGTAGCTCAGGGGTAGAGCACTCCCTTGGTAAGGGAGAGGTCGAGAGTTCAAATCTCTCCGGCAGCACCACCCATCCCCTTGAAATCGTTATTCTCCTTTGCTTTTCAGCCGCTGACCGCCGAGGGGATCTGCGCGCAGTGACACGCAGATCGTCTGGAGACTTGCGAAGAACTGCGGGATCTGGCGCCAGTTTATGCCCGGATTGGTGCAGGTGACGGGTAGGTGGCCGATGTGAAGGCGATTGCCGTCGGCGTCGCCAATGATCTCGTCTGCGCTGACTGGGGTCGTGTTGCTCAGCCGATTGCTGCGATCGGAAAGCGTTGCTTCTTGTCGGTGCGGCTCGGCTCACGCTGCCCAACGGCCTCAAGATCCGTGCCTTGCAAGCAAGATGCAGCACCGATCAGGCTGTGATGCCGCAATAGTATGCAAGTCCTGCGGTCAAGGCTCGATGGCGGCAGGCAAAATTTACCCTTTACGATGACCCGCCTTTGACTGACATCAAATGGTTGTGCACGCGGGTGCCCTAAGCGTGCATTATGCAAAGCATGATCGGCGCTGTGCAGGCGCAGGCCGACATGACGCCATGCATTTTCTGTTTGCAAGGGACTTTCGATGAAGTGGAAACAGGTCATCGCCGTGACGGCTCTGATCGCGGCCGTCGCGGGCGGGTTCTATCTGTGGCGCACGATGAACACCGAGACGCTGCCCCACGGCATCGCCGCTTCGAACGGCAGGATCGAAGCCGAGCGCGTCGACGTTGCCACCAAGATGGCCGGGCGCGTGACGGAGGTCCTGGTCAGCGAGGGCGAGATGGTCGAGGCAGGGCAACTCGTCGCGCGCATGGATGTGTCGGAACTCAACGCCCGGCTCGCCCAGGCCCGCGCCACGGTCGCCCAGGCCGAGCAGGGTCTGCGCCAGTCCGAAGCGCAGGTCGCCTTGTACGAGGCCAAGCGCGACCTCGCCGAAAAGGAGCACCAGCGCACCGTCGCACTGGTCGAGCGGCAGGTGAGCTCGCAGGAACTGGCCGACCAGCGGCGCACCGCGTTCGACACCGCCGTGGCGGGGGTGGAAGCGGCCAAGGCCGGCGTCGGACTTGCCAAGGCCACCATCGAGTCGGCCAAGGCAGCGGTCGCCCAGCTCGAAGCCATTCTCGACGACACCCAGTTGCGCGCGCCCCGCGGCGGCCGGGTCCAGTACCTTTTGGCCCGCGAAGGCGAGGTGCTCGGCGCCGGCGGCAAGGTGCTCACCCTCACCGATCTGACCGACATCTACATGACCATTTTCCTGCCGGCACGCGATGCCGGTCTGCTGCAGGTCGGCAGCGAAGCGCGCCTGATCCTCGACCCCATTCCCGACTACGTCATCCCGGCGAATGTCACCTTCGTCGCCAGCAATGCCCAGTTCACACCGAAGTCGGTAGAAACGTCGGATGAGCGCGAGAACCTGATGTTCCGGGTGAAGCTGTCCATCCCGAAGGATCTTCTGACCCGGTACCAGGACCGCGCCAAGGCCGGTGTCGCAGGTGTCGGTTATGTGCGGACCGACCCTGCCGTCGCCTGGCCGGGCTTCCTGGAGGTCAAGCTGCCGCAATGACGGGAGAACCGGCCGCCAGGCTGCAGGGCGTCACGCATCGCTATGGCGAGGTCGCAGCCCTCTGCGATGTCACGCTCGACATTCCGGCCGGCTGCATGGCCGGCCTGATCGGCCCGGACGGGGTTGGCAAGTCGACCCTGCTGGCGATCGTCTCCGGCGTGCGCCGCATCCAGTCGGGTTCGGTAACGGTGTTCGGCGGCGATATGGCCAGCGCGGCCCATCGCCGGGCCTGCAGCCGGCGCGTCGCCTATATGCCGCAGGGGCTCGGCCGCAACCTCTACCCAACCCTGTCGGTTCGCGAGAATCTCGATTTCTTCGGACGTCTGTTCGCACAGTCGGAGGCGGAGCGCGCGGAGCGGATCCACGCGCTGCTGGAAGCCACCGGCCTTGCGCCGTTTCCCGATCGCCCGGCCGGCAAGCTTTCCGGCGGCATGAAGCAGAAATTGTCGCTCTGCTCCGCCCTCATCCACGATCCGGATCTTCTGATCCTTGATGAACCCACCACCGGCATCGATCCGCTCTCGCGCGAGCAGTTCTGGGAGCTGATCGCCAGCATCCGGCGCGACCGCCCGCAAATGAGCGTCATCGTCGCCACCGCCTATATGGAGGAGGCCGAACGCTTCGACTGGCTGGCCGCCATGATGGATGGGCGGATCATCGCTGAGGGCACGCCCGAGGCGCTGCGGCAAGCTGCCGGCGTCTCGACGCTGGAAGCTGCGTTCGTTGCCATGCTGCCGGAAGCCGAGCGGCGCGGACACCGTGCCGTCGAGGTGCCGCCGCGCGTGCCGATGGAGGGACCGCCGGCGATCGAGGCGCACGGCCTGACCTGCCGCTTCGGCGACTTCACCGCCGTCGACCATGTGAGTTTCGAAATCGAGCGCGGCGAAATCTTCGGTTTTCTGGGGTCGAATGGCTGCGGCAAGTCGACCACGATGAAGATGCTGACCGGGCTGTTGCCGGCAAGCGAGGGCGATGCGCTGCTGTTCGGCGAGACGCTGAACGCCAACGACATGGCCACCCGGCGCCGCGTCGGCTACATGTCGCAGTCCTTCTCGCTCTATTCCGAGCTGACGGTGCGCCAGAACCTGGAGCTGCACGCGGCCCTCTACCGTCTCGCCCCCGAAACGCGCGCTGCCCGCATCGAGGAAATGCTGAACACCTTCGACCTGCGGGGCGAGGCGGACATGCGGCCAAACGGGCTGCCGCTCGGCATCAGGCAGCGGCTGCAGCTTGCCGTGGCGCTGATCCACAAGCCGGAAGTGCTTATTCTCGATGAGCCGACCTCCGGCGTCGATCCGGTCGCACGGGACATTTTCTGGCAGTACCTGATCGACCTGTCCCGCAATCAGGGCGTGACGATCTTCATCTCGACCCATTTCATGAACGAGGCGGAGCGGTGCGACCGCATCTCGCTGATGCATGCCGGCAGGGTGCTGGCCGTCGGCGCGCCTGACGAACTGACCCGCAGCAAGGGCGCGGCCAGCCTGAACGACGCCTTCATCGACATTCTGCGCGAGGCGTCCGGGCAGGACGTCTCACCCGAACCGGCCAGGGCAGCTTCGGTTTCCGAACCCGAAGTTCCAGCCCCGCGGCCGGCTCCGGCGTCCATCGCGGATACAGGCGGATTTTTCAGCCCGTCGCGCCTTTGGGCGTTTGCCCGCCGCGAGACGATGGAACTGCTGCGCGATCCCATGCGGCTGGTCTTTGCCTTTCTCGGACCGGTCATCCTCATGCTGACCTTCGGTTACGGCATTTCGCTGGACGTCCAGAACCTGCCCTATGCCGTCCTGGACCGCGACCGGTCCATGGAGAGCAGGACGCTGCTGGAGAGCTTCTCCGGCTCTCGCTATTTCGAGGAGCACGCGCCGGCGACCGGCAGGCGGGATCTGCAACAGCGCATGGTCGACGGCGAAATCAGCATCGGCATCGAGATTCCGCCCGGGTTTGGGCGCCAGCTCCTGCGCGGCGATACCCCGGAGATCGATGTGCTGATCGACGGTGCGATGCCGTTCCGTGCAGAGACGGCGCGCGGCTATCTGCAGGGCCTGGCCCTTGGCTATTACACTGACCAGATCGAGCGGCAGTATGGCGAGGTGATCTCGCCCTATGCCACCGAGGTGGTCACCCGTTTCCGCTACAATCAGTCCTTCAAGAGCGTGTTCGCCATCGTGCCCTCGGTGATGATGCTGATGCTCGTCCTCATCCCCGCCATCATGACGGCAATGGGCGTGGTGCGCGAAAAGGAAACCGGTTCGATCGCCAATTTCCGCTCGACGCCGGTCACGCGCAGCGAGTTCCTGCTCGGCAAGCAGCTTCCCTATGTCGTCATCGCCCTGATCAGCTTCGCCAGCCTCGTCGCCATCGGCTATGTGGTGTTCGGTGTTCCCCTGAAGGGCTCTGCTCCGGCGCTCATTGTCGGAACCCTGTTCTACATCCTGGCAACAACGGCCTTCGGCCTTTTGGTGTCGACCTTCACCAGGACGCAGGTGGCCGCCACCTTCGCCGCCGCGATCATCGCCATCATTCCCGCCGTCAACTTTTCCGGCCTGATCGTGCCGGTCTCCTCGCTGTCGGGGAGCGGCCGCCTGCTTGGCCTGGCCTTCCCGTCCTCCTGGTATCAGCAGGTCAGCGTGGGCACCTTCACCAAGGGGCTGGGGTTCGCCGAACTGTGGCACAATCACCTGGCGCTGGCCGGTTTCGCGCTGTTCTTCACCGTCCTGTCGATCGCCATTCTGGACAAGCAGGAGACATAGAATGTTTCTGTGGCTCGCCAATGTCTATCGCCTGGGGGTCAAGGAACTCAGAAGCCTCGTCTTCGATCCCGTCCTGCTGCTGCTGATCGTCTATGTCTTCACGCTGGCGATCTATGCCGTTGCGACAGGCGCCAAGCTGGAGGTGCTGAACGCGTCCGTCGCCTATGTCGACGAGGACCGGTCCGCCCTGTCCGGACGCATCGTCAGCGCCATTCTGCCGCCGGAATTCGAGACCCCGGTCGAGATCTCCGCCGACCGGATCGACGCGAGCATGAACAGCGGCGCCTTTGTTTTCGTGCTGCGCTTTCCGCCGAATTTCGAAGCCGATCTGCTGGCCGGTCGCAAGTCCGAGGTCCAGCTCAATGTCGACGCGACCGCCATGGCCCAGGCGGGCAACGGTACGGTGTTCCTGCAGTCGATCATCCAGGCCGAGACCGCGAAGTTCCTGAGCGGCAACGAAAACGCCGCGGCGCTGCCGATCAACCTCGTCGTCCGTGCCATGTTCAACCCGAACCTCGACTCGAGCTGGTTCAACGCGGTGATGCAGGTGATCAACAACGTCACCCTCCTGTCGGTGCTTCTGACCGGGGCCGCGCTGATCCGCGAACGCGAGCACGGCACCATCGAGCATCTTCTGGTGATGCCGGTGAAGCCCTCCGAGATCATGGTAGCGAAGATCTGGGCGAACGGACTGGTCATCGTACTGGCCGCCGTTCTGTCGCTGGTCTTCGTGGTGCAGGGTCTGCTCGGCGTGCCGATCCACGGGTCGATTGCCCTGTTCGTCTTCGGGGCCCTGATCTACATGATCTCGGTAACGGGGCTCGGCATCCTGATCGCCACCTTCACGACCTCGATGCCGCAGTTCGGCCTTCTCGCATTGCCGGTTCTGGTCATCATGAACCTGCTTTCCGGCAGCACCACGCCGATGGAAAGCATGCCCGCATGGCTTCAGGCGATCATGCAGGCATCGCCCTCGACCCACTTCGTTGCCTTTGCCCAGGCCATTCTCTATCGCGGCGCAGGGCTGACGACCGTGTGGCCGTCACTTGTCGCGATGTCGGTTCTGAGTGCGGTTTTCTTCGTCATTGCCCTGTCGCGCTTCCGCACGACCATGGCCGGTGCGCGCTGACCGCGACGCCAGAGTGGGCAGGGAGTTCAAGTCTCTCCAACGGCACCATTCTCCTGCATTTTCCGATGGTTCAGCGCCTCTTCGGCCGGCACTCGGCTTTCGTGCCGGGCGAGGTGCCGCTCTGCCGCATCTCGCAGGATCGCACAAAGGTCGGCTGCGGCTGATGTGGGGGCCTCCGCGCTGAGCAGTCTCACCTCTATCGGCGGCAGATGGGGCAATCCGTGCGCGTGAGGGTCGATCTCCCGCAGGTCGTCAGGGATGCGGTGCCGTGTCCGCGCCGTGAGCCCATGGCCGGTGCGCAGCGCCGCCCACAGCCCTGGGAGGCTCGGCGTCGTCAGCGCCAGCCGCCAGGCTCGCCCCGCCTCGTCGAGGCCGCGCAGCGCCGACTGGCGGAACAGGCAGGGATGGTCGAACAGCACCAGCGGCAACGGAACTTCGATCGCTTGCGCCGCACCCGTGCCGATCCACACCAGCGGCAGGGTGGCGATGCGCTCGCCGTGCCCGTCCGAGCCGGCCGGAAAGAAGGCGAGGGCGGCATCCAGCCGCCCGGCGCGCACCTCCTGCGCCAGCACGTGGTTGCGGCCCGCGCGCACCTCCGCATGGGTGCCGGGATGCCGTTTGGCGAAGGCCCGCAGCGCGTCCGGCATCACGTCCTCGAAGAAGTCCTGCGGCAGTCCGAGCCGGACCGCGGCCGGCTGCGCCGCGGCGCCCAGCCGGTCGAGCGCCGCGTCGTTCAGCGCCAGGATGCGCCTTGCATGGCCGAGCAGCGTCTCGCCGGCCTCGGTCGGCACCAGGCCGCGGCCGCTGCGCCGGAACAGGACCTGGCCGGTCTGCTGCTCCAGCTTTTTCAGATGCATGCTGATCGCCGATTGCGAACGGCCGAGCTGGGAGGCGGCCCGGGCGAAGCTGCCGAGTTCGATGCCGGCGACCATGCTGCGCAGCGCGTCCATGTCGAGATTGGCTCTGATCATCCTGAAATCCTGAAGTCGATATCCCGAATTATCCGATATTCGAAAGATCATGGCCGCGCTAGCCTTCGCGCAGGTCCGACAAAGGAGGGTGGGAATGCGTATCGGGTTCATCGGTCTTGGCGTGATGGGGCAGCCGATGGCGCTCAATCTGGCGCGGGCGGGCGCCGATCTGCTGGTGTGGAACCGCACGGCCGAGCGCTGCGAACCCTTGCGCGAGGCCGGCGCGAGCGTGGCGGCGAGCGCGGCCGAGGTGTTTCGGAACGCGCAGGTGGTCATCCTGATGATGGCGAACGGGGCGGCCAGCGATGCGGTGCTCGGCCGCGGCACGGAGCGCTTCGCCGCCAATGTCGCCGGGCGGCTGATCGTCTCGATGGGCACCAGCGCGCCCGACTGGTCGCGCGGGCTGGACGCCGACATCCGCGCGGCCGGAGGGCGCTATGTCGAGGCGCCGGTCTCCGGCTCCCGCGTGCCGGCGGAGGAAGGGCAGCTCGTCGGCATGCTGGCGGGCGGCGACGACGACGTTGCGATGCTGCGCGAGCTCTTGCGGCCCGTTTGCCGCGAGACGGTTGCCTGCGGCGCGGTTCCGGGCGCCCTCACCATGAAACTGTCGGTCAATCTGTTCCTGGTCACCATGGTCGCGGGTCTTGCCGAAGCCTTCCATTTCGCCGAGCGACAGGGCGCGGATCTGCAGTGTTTTCAAGCGGTTCTGGACGCCGGGCCGATGGCCAGCGCGGTCTCCCGGATCAAGCTCGCCAAGCTGTGCGCCAGCGACTTCTCGGTGCAGGCGGCGATCTCCGACGTGAAGATGAACAGCCGGCTGATCGCCGAGGCGGCGCGCGGCGCCGGGATCGCCGCGCCGCTGCTCGATGTCGCGGACGCGCTGTTCGGCGAGGCGGAGGGGCTGGGCCTGGGGAAGCAGGACATGGCCGCCGTGGTGCAGGCGATTGCGGCCCGCAGCGACGGCGGGCCGCACGGCGCCTGATCAGGTGCCGGAATAGACCGCCCCCCGCCGCTCGATCCAGGCATCGAGCCCTTCGTGAATGTCGTTCGTCGCGACCATCCGGGCGAACTGCTCGCCCTCCGCGATGAGCCCTTCGGCGATGGTCATGTTGAGGCCGCGGGTGACGGCGGCGATGATGCCGGCGGCCGCCAGCGGCGAGTGGCGCAGGATCCGGCGGGCAAGGGCGCGGGCGCGGTCCATCACCTCGCCGGGCGGCACGACGGCGTTGATGAGGCCCAGTTCCAGCGCCCGCTCGGGCGTGAAGGGATCGCCGGTCAAAAGCAGCTCCAACGCGCGCTTTCGCCCGGAAAGCCTAGGCAAACGCTGGGTTCCGCCGAAGGTCGGCGGGATGCCGATGACGATTTCCGGCTTGGCGAAACGGGCCTCCGAACTGGCGACGGCGAGATGCGCGGCCTCGGTGATCTCGCAGCCGCCGCCATAGGCAAGGCCGTTGACCGCGACGATCACGGGCTTCGGAAAGGCCTCGAGCCGGGCGGTCATCGCCTGGCCGCGGCGGACGAAATCGCGCACCGCGCGGGCCGGGCCGAGCCGGACGCTCTCGCGGAACTGCGGAATGTCGCCGCCGGCGGAGAAGGCGCGCTCGCCGGCGCCGGTCAGGATCACCGCGCCAACGCGGGCGTCGAACTCGATCTCCTCCAGCCGTTCGAGCAACCGGTCGGCCATCTCGTAATTGATCGCGTTGAGCTTGTCAGGCCGGTTCAGGGTCAAGGTGGCGATGCCGCCGTCGATCTCGCAAAGCACGGTGTCGGACATGGGGATCTCCTCGTCGGTCCAATGGCAGCCATGCTGGATCGCCTGCGCCCCGGACACAAACGAGGAAACCTCGCCTCAAGTGAACAGAATTCATGTTCGGAAAACCGAGCTCTCGCCCTTCAGCCAGCGCAGGAAGGCAGCGATCTCGCGCCGCGGCTCGTGGCCGGAGGGCAGCAAGGCCCAATAGCCGGTGCGCACCGGCACGGGTGGGCAGCCGGCCAGCGGCGAGAGGACGGGGGAGGCAGGAGAAGAAGGAGCGGGGGCAGCAGGAGAATGGGGCGCGAAGGAAGAGAGCGCGGGCCCCGCCAGCGCGCCGGCGCAAAGCGGCAGGCGGGCAAGGGCGACGCCGAGCCCCTGCGCGGCCGCTTCCAGCGCCAGATCGACCGTATCGACATGCAGCCCCCGGCCGGGCGGCGGCAGCGTCTCGCCCGTCGCCGAGGCTGCGGCCGCGACCCACGCCGCCCAGTCGTTCTCGACCGACGCCACATGAATGAGCGGCGCGCGCGCCCAGTCGATCCGCCCGTCGCGCTGCGGCAGGCGGGCGGCAAGGTCGGGATGCGCGACCGGCTGCAACGCCTCGCGGAACAGCAGTTCGGAGCGCGCCGACGGCCAGGGCGCCGGCCCCATGCGGATGGCGAGATCGACGCCGTCGAGCGGAAACACCGCCTGCCGGTGGCTGGTGTCGATATGCAGGTCGATCTCCGGATGGCGGCCGCGAAACCGGCCGAGCCGCGGCACCAGCCAGCGGCGGGCGAAGGTCGGGGCGACGCTGACGCGGATGCGGCGGGCACCGAGCAGCGGCGACACCCGGTGCGCGCCGGTGGCGATCATCGACAGGCCTTCGCTGACGTAAGGCAGCAGATCCTCGCCGGCGGCGGTCAGCGTCACCGCACGGCCCGAGCGGTCGAACAGCGGCGCGCCGAGCCAGGTCTCCAGCGTGTCGATGCCGTGGCTGACGGCCGACGGGGTGAGGCCGAGCTCCTCGGCCGCCAGCTTGAAACTGGCATGGCGGGCGGCGGCCTCGAACAGGCGGAGCGAGGCGAGCGGCGGCAGGCGCAGGCTCATCGGCGGGTCCCCGTGAAATGAGTTCTGCTCATTTAAACGCGGAAAACGGGTGCCGGGCAAAGCAAAATCGGCGGGGCCGGCCCGCCGTGCCGGCCGGGTCCTCCGGCGGCCTTGTCCCCGGTTGCGGGGCTTGCGAGGAATTTTGCGAAATTCCGTCTCAATTTCCGCAAAAATTGACGCAAGGCCCCGCAATTTCGCGAAATCGTCGCGCCGCCCGGCCGGCGGGCCGGGGGCGCCGGTCAACCCATGCCAGCCGGACGGTGTCTCGTCAAAAGTAACAGGGGTGAGCCGCGTCGCCGAAAGACCCACCGCCGGGCCGGTGCCATGACGCGCCGGGTGCGCCCGCAAAACCGGGGATAAGGTTTTTGGGAGAGGGGTCGGCGCTGTCAGACGATCAGGCAGGCAGGAAAGCCGTTTGTCCGCGCGGCTGATCGCCCCACAATCCTCGACCGTCAAGCCTGGTCTTCGTGGACCTTGCCGGCAAGGGTCCGGTTCGCGAAAGGCCGGCGCCTTTCGCGAACCGCAATGGCGAGGTCAGGCGCAGCAGCCGCCCGGCGTCCGCGCCTCGGCCGAGGGCGTGCAGCAGGCCGCCGCGGCCATATGGGCCTCCGACACGGCGGCAGTGCCGCAGCAGGCCGCCTGCTCGCCCGCTGCCCGCGCCGCCGCGCTGCGTTCGGCCGGCTTGCACACCGCCCGCGTCTCGTTGAGGCGCAGCACCAGGCGGCCATCCTCGGCCTGCGGGGCATCGGGAAGCATCAGGCGCAGGCCCCGGTTGCCCGGGGCGAACTCCACGATCACCGGTGCCTGCGCCAGCGCGGGCAGCGCCTTCAGGCTCCTTTCGAGAATGCCGACGAACTTGCCGGCCGGCATGTGGGTGCGGCCCGTCCCGTCGAGCAGTTGCAGGCGCACCTCGGGCCAGGCCTCGATGGTGCCGCCGCAATCGATGCCGGTCGAGGCGGAATGGCGCAGTTCGGTGACGTGATATCCAGGGCCGATGTCGCCGGCCTCGCTGGCGAAGACCAGCGGCATGTCGTCAGGATGGGCGCGCAGCAGGGCGATGAGGTCGGGAAGGGTGATCATGGTCGGGCCTTTCATTTCAAGCTATGTTGAAATAATATCTGGCACAGCGACTCTGACATTTCAAGAGGAATTGAATTGTGAACGAGCAGGAAGCTGCCACCCTTTTCGGGGCCCTGTCGAATGACGACCGTTTGCGGGTGATCAGGGCCTTGGTGCGGGCGGGGCCGGCCGGCCTTGCGGCCGGAGAGATCGCCGAGGCGATCGGCGCCAGCCCGTCGCGCGCCTCGTTCCATCTTTCGACATTGTCGGAAGCCGGCTTCGTCCATGCCGAGCGGCAGGCGCGCAGCCTGCGCTACCGGGTCGACTTCGACCGGATCGGCGCGCTGATGCGCTTCCTTCTGGAGGAGTGCTGCGCCGGCCACCCGGACTTGCGGTCGTGCTGCGGGTCGTGATCCGGCGAGGCGAGCACCCACCGCGCGGCTGGCCTAATCCTCGTCCTCGCGGCCGAGGCCGAACTCGCGGACGAGGAACTCGATGGTCTTCTCGTCGTAGATCTTGCAGGCAATGTTCTGGTTGGCGAAGATGCCAGAATAGGTCTTGGCGTTTGACCGGTCGACGGTCTTCTTCCAGTCGATGCCGATCACATAGGCCCGCTTTTCCGGGTCATTGCCGAACTCGGTGAAATAGCCGCGCGGCACCGCCTCGACGAGGCGCCGGCCATCCGCAATGAAGAAGTCGTCGGCGGGCTGCATTTCGGCGCTCACCGTGCCGAAGCCGAGATAGCCGTTGTTCTTCTGGTAGAAGAACACCCGGTCGCCGATCGAAAGCCGGGCCAGCCCGTCGGAATACCACTTGCCGCCCGAGGCGACGACATAGCCATGGCGGCGAAGGTCCTCCCAGGGCACGTCGCTTTCG
Source organism: Stappia sp. P2PMeth1 (assembly GCF_900185735.1). Classification (NCBI taxonomy): domain Bacteria; kingdom Pseudomonadati; phylum Pseudomonadota; class Alphaproteobacteria; order Hyphomicrobiales; family Stappiaceae; genus Stappia; species Stappia sp. P2PMeth1. The sequence goes on from NZ_FYAW01000026.1 coordinate 55,362, forward strand.
GCGCCGGCCGTCAGGTACCAGTAGCCACTCCAGGGCGCGCGGGTGTTGCGGGTGGCGCGCTCGGCGACCTCCTCCTGCTCCAGCAGCGTGTCGGTCGACAGCCATTGGACGCCCTGGTCTTCGAAGACGTTGAAGAAGGCGACGTTGATGCCGACGCCGTGCACCTCCGACAGGTATTCGATGATGCGCGTGGTCGTCTCGTCCATGCTGCCGGCGACGATCATCATCTGGTGCGAGGCGTTGAGCGTGTCCGGGGGCGGCGCCGAGAAGCGCTCGCGATAGACCTCGTCAAGGGTGCGGCCGGTCTTTTCCAGGCAGAGCGCGTGCACGTCGCGGGTCGACAGGGACACCACCCAGGAGGCGTAGTCGAGCACCTGGGCGACGATCTCGCGCGGGGTGCGGTCGCGCTTCAGCTCGATGATGATGAGCGAGCCGTCCTTGTCCATCGCCAGCAGGTCGATACGGCCGCGATTGGCGATCGTCACCTCGCGGCCGATCACGACGCCACTGATCCCGACAAGGCCGAGATTGTCGCGCACCCAGTCCTGGATCATCACCTCATTGGCGAGCCTGGAGCGCGCGGCGCGCACCAAGGCGCCATTCTCGATCCGGAAAAGTTCGCTCATGTTTCCCCAAAACCCCTGTCGCAAATGCCTGATCGCAAATCGGCCCGGCGCCGGAAACAGCCGGCGCGGAGCCTTCGTCAGGTTGCGCAAGGGACGCGCGGAACACAAGCCTTTCCCGCCTCCTCACGCGCCCTTGCGGATGACGACGGCGTCTTCCCAGTCGGGGTCGAGGCGCGGGTAGAGGGTGAGGACGTCGGGGTCATGGCCGGGCAGGATCTCGCAGCCGGCCTCGATCAGCTCTTGCAGCACGCGGTAACCCTCGACCGTGCGGAAATAGTCGGCGAAGACCGGAAAGATCTGGCCGTCGGTCAGGTAGCGGCGCAGGTGCAGCGCGTCCGAGGCGATGACCAGCGGCGTTTCGCCGTCGACGACGAGGATCTGCAGCCCCTGCGAATGGCCGCCGACGAGACGGGCGGTGAGGCCCGGCAGCAGCGTGTAATCCCCCGCGTGGAAGCGCACGCGGTCGCGAAAGACCATCTCCACCGCCGTCTTGACATCCTCGACCGCGAAGGGCTTGCGCATGCGGGCGTGGCACATGCAGCGGCCGGTCGCATAGGCCATCTCCGCATCCTGCAGGTGGATGGTCGCATTGGGGAAATGGCGCAGGTTGCCGGCATGGTCGTAATGCAGATGGGTGATGAAGACGTCGGTGACATCCTGCGGCGCAACGCCGATGCGCTCCAGCGCCGCGACCGGGTGGGTCAGCAGGATCCGCTGGCGGGCCGCGCCTTCCTCCGGCGCAAAGCCGGTATCGACCAGCACCGTCCTCTCCCCGTTGCGGCACAGCCAGATATAATAGTCGAGACGGGCCTCGCCCTCGTGCGGGTCGGGATCGAGCACGGCATGGCCGGGCGGCAGGTCCTTGGTGGCATAGCGCAGCGCGATCACCTGCCACGGCGCGGCGGGGGAGGAGGAGGCCTTGCGGAGGCTGGAAATGGTCACGGAACGGTCTCCCTGAAGCGGACGGTCGGTCGTTGCCCGGCGGCCCGGCGCTGGCAGTTTGTCTGACAATCTGTCATTCTAGCTCTATACCTGCCGGATCACGGGATGTCCAACAAGCAGCGCGCGCGGCGCGGGATGTGCTATTCAACGCCGAGCAACCGGAGCCCGGCCGGCTCGGAGAAAGTGGACTCGATGGAACAGCCGAGACTGAGAATCTCGAAAGAGCGCGCGACGATCCGCCATCTGGTGGAAGAGAAGATGCGCGAACTGATCGCGACCGGCCATTTCAAGCCCGGCGACCGTCTCATCGAACGCGAACTCTGCGAGACTTTCGACGTCGGCCGCACCTCGGTGCGCGAGGCCCTGCGGCAGCTCGAGGCGGAAGGCCTGATCCGCACCGAGCCGCATCGCGGCCCGATCGTCACCAAGGTCTCCTTCGGGGAGGCCCAGCAGCTCTACCAGCTTCGCGCGCTGCTGGAAGGGTTCTGCGGCGCCGAATTCGCCGTCAAGGGCAGCGACGAGGAACACCGGCGGCTGCACGCCGCCTGCGAGGCCTTCGCCGCGGCGGCGGAAGGCAAGGCGCCGACCGAGCAGCTCGTCGCGCGCAAGGCGGAGTTCTATCGCTGCCTGATCGCGGGGGCGCGCAACATCTATGTCGAGGACATGCTGACCTCGCTGCACAACCGCGTCTCGATGCTGCGCGCAACGACGATGACCCAGCCGCACCGGCTGCCGAAAAGCGTCGAGGAAATCCGCGACATCACCCGCGCGATCTGTGCCCGCGATGCCGACTGGGCGCGCCGGGCGAGCATCACCCATGTGGAAGAAAGCAGCAAGATCGCCCTGCAACTGCTCAGCGACGCAGAGGTCGCCTGAGGGGGATACCACTTTCTCAGGAGGTCATCCCGGCCGCAGGCGAAGCCGGAGAGCCGGGAGCCATTGGCAACCTCGGCAGGGGTGAGGCGGGACGGTGTGAGGCGGGACGGCGTGAGGCGGGAGGCGTGAGGCGGGACGGTGTCGCTCCTTTCGCTGCTGCCGTCTTGTTCGCTCCAGCTTCTCCTTGCGTCTTCCCGGACGAGGCCGAAGGCCGAAGATCCGGGATCGGGGAGGCAGGGCGGTCGGGGCGTCGTTCGGGAGTGCCTTCGTGAGGCCCTCGGCTCTCCGATCCCGCATCTTCGCTTACGCTTCGTGCGGGATGACGCGGGGAGGGATTGGCGCGTCCCCGCCGCCGCTCTGGCAGCCAATGGCCCCCGGCTCTGCGCTGCGCGCGGCCGGGGTGACGGCCGTGGGGATGAGGGGCCGTGGACTTGCTTCGGTGACGGCCGAGAGGATGCGAGTGGACTTGCTTCGCAAAAGTGGAGAGGGGTTTTGTTATCCGCCCATTTTTTCGAACTGGACGGGGCTGATGTATCCAAGCGCCGAGTGGCGTCTTGAGGGATTGTAGAAACCGTCGATGTAGCGCGC